>JBFIXW010000009.1:0-40914 GCA_041605715.1 Paenisporosarcina sp. | reverse complement strand
AATCATTTTTGGTATTACCCTTTCGTTCCACCTGCAGTTAAGCCAGAAACGAAATACTTTTGGAACATTAAGAACAACAATGCAATCGGAATAGCTACTAATACAGCACCAGCCGCAAATTTAGTGAACTCATTTCCAAATTGCTTAGCTACTAGTTCATACAAGCCAACTGCAAGAGTGAAATTCTTTTCAGAACGAAGTAGAATTCGCGCTAAGATGAAATCACCTAGTGGAGCGATGAATGAAAACAATGCTACTACTGCAAGAATTGGTTTTGCTAAAGGCATCACAATTTGGAAGAAAATTCGGAAGTGGCCTGCCCCATCCATTTTCGCTGATTCATCCAACTCTTTAGGAATGGTATCCAAGTACCCCTTCATTAACCAAGTGTTCATTGGGATTTGTCCGCCTACGTAAACTAATATCAAACCAATATGTGTATCTAACAAACCAGTACGATTTGCTAATACAAATATCGCAATTAAAGCTGCAAAGTTTGGAATCATTTGCAAGATCAAGAAAGTCATTAAGCCATTTTTGCGTCCAATGAAGCGATATCGTGAAAAGGCATACGCAGTAAATGCTACAGAAATGACTGAAAGAATCATCGTTGTGATACTAATTTTCATTGAATTCCAATACCATAAGAGGTAATTTGACTTTTCTAAGTCAAATAAGAATTGATAATGAATCAGAGTAGGATTTTCAGGAAACATTTTTGAACCAGACAAACTTTGTCCTGGATTTAGAGATGATCCAATAACCCATAGAAGTGGATAAACCACGATGAAAATCATTGCTAATATAACAATATAAGAAAGTGTGAGTCGGATAATTTTGTTTTGTTTATTACTCATGTTACATCATATCCTCCTCTTGGAAGGATTTCGTGCGTTTGAACTGCCATAGTGCAACAGTAATTACAATTAAAGAAAGGATCATGGTAACAGCTGCAGCCTTACCATATTGAGCACTCGTCATCGTGAGTCGGTAAATCCAAGAGATAAGTATATCCGTTCCTCCTGCATTCTGGCTCGGAAGTGCGGGTCCTCCTCCATTAAAGAGGAAAATCACATTAAAGTTATTAAAGTTAAATGTATATTGTGTTATCAATATTGGTGCAGTCGCAAACAATACTAAAGGTAACGTAATATTAAAGAACTTTTGCATGATTGTAGCCCCATCAACTGTTGCTGCTTCATAAAGTTCTTCTGGAATTGATTGAAGAACACCGGTTGTCATGGCAAAAATGAACGGGAATCCTAACCATGTTTGAATCATGATTAAAGCAAATCGAGTCCACACTTCATTGGTCATCCAAGGTTGAGGTTCCATTCCTAAAAACGGAAGCAAGGTCTTATTTATTACCCCAAAAGATTCATTAAACATTCCCGAGAATATCAAAATAGTAATGAATGATGGTACTGCCCAAGGTAAGATCATCATTGTTCGTATAATGGCTTTCCCTTTTAAATCTTTTTGGTTGACCAGAATAGCTAAGAAAATTCCTAAAGCAACTTGTAAAGTAGTTGCTCCAAATGTCCAAACAATCGTCCACGCAAGTACTGCAAAGAATGTTGTTCTCCATATATCCAATTTGAAGATATCGATAAAGTTTTGGAAACCGACCCAGTCAACTAACTTAGCTGGCGGCGAATGATATAAATCATAGTTTGTAAATGCTAGTAAAAGAACGAAAAGGATTGGGAAAATAACGACAAAAATTAATAAAAAGAATCCTGGTGTAATCATTAAATACGGAAAACCATTATCAATTAAATTATGATACTGTTGACGAACTGAATGTAATTCGAGTCCTGCATCACGCTTCTTACCATTATTTCGAGCATCATAAATATTTAGCGCAAATATTCCTAACCCCATAATCGTAATAATCAATGCAATAATTCCATCGATTAATAAAAACACAGAATGATCAAGTCTTGGGATTTCACCTAAAGTGAATAGCCCCCAAAATCCTACTGGTAGGACATCGTAGAAAGTAAAGGCAAACGACATCGCTAAAATAAGGAAAATGAAACCTTTTACAAACTGTTTATTATAAAACTGCCCAAATCCAGGAATAATGGAAAGTAGAGCAGCATTTCTTCCATGATTAGTGATCTTTTTTGTTTCTTCCATAGGTTCTCTGCCTCCCCTTTCATAATAGGAGAAAGTATTTGTTCAGGTACAACAGTACCATTATTCAATGCAATAAACATTAAGTTTTTAAAAGTTTAAGCTTTTATTAAGAAGAAATGATACAAAATCTAACGATATGTATTTCATACAGATTATGTTAAAAAACTTTTTTAATAAAAGGATGGGCAATACCTTCAGAAAGAAGGTACCGCCCGAGACTTTTTTTCACCTGCTTATTATTTAGCTGGGTGATTTGTTTCAATATTTGTTTGAATCGATTTAACCGCTTCATCTAAAGCAGCTTGTGGTTCAGCTTTTCCTGTTGCTAAAGTTTGAAGTGCTGAAGCCATTGGGCCCCAAACCTCTCCCATTTCTGGGATGTTAGGCATTGGAACAGCATCTTGTGATTGAAGAGCAACTGCTTTAGCGCCTTCATTGTCAGCAATAATTGGATCTTCAACTAACGCAACGTTAGCTGGGATTTCAGATACTGCTTCAAAACGAGCTTTAGAGTTTTCGTCATTTGATAAATGTTCGATTAACTTAGTTGCCCAGTAAGGGTTTTCAGAGAACTCAGTTACGTGCCATCCTTTAACACCCATGAATGTCTTAACTGGATCACCATTTGGAAGTGTTGGCATTGGCGCTACACCAATATCAATACCAGCATCGCGCATACTTTGGAAAGCCCATGGTCCGTTCATAACTGCGGCAACTTTGCCTTCGTTAAATAATCCGTCCATTGCAGCTCCGCCACTTTCACCAATGATACCATTTGGGAATAATCCTTCAGAGTACCATTTTTGAATGTAAGCAGCACCTTCAACAGCGCCTTCGTTGTTCAAGCCTAAATCATCGCGATCTAAACCATCAGCTGTTTCATTAAATACATATCCACCCATACCAGCTAGTGGACCGTGAGCGAAGTAGAAGTTATCCCATAATGCTAGGAAACCATAGTTTTCACCTTTAGTGAAATCTTTAGAGAATGCATATAACTCATCCATTGTTTTTGGTGCGTCTTTCATTAATGCTTTGTTATAAATTAAAACTGGAGTTTCAGTCGCTTTTGGAAGACCGTAAAGTTTTCCATCATACATTTGAGCAGTAATTGAAGACTCACTGTAAGTTTCTAATACTGAATCTTCAACTTCGATTTCACGAATAAGACCTTCAGTAACTACTTGACCGATTTGGTCATGTGGAAGTGTTACAACATCTGGAGCGTTTCCAGCTGGACCATCTAAACGTAATTGGTCACGAATTTTGTCAGCCATGTTTAATTCTTGGAATTCAACTGTAATACCGTATTCTTCTTCAAAAGAAGCGATAGCAGCTGGTAACCAATCTTTAGACTTGTCAACATCTTCCCAAATTACTAATTTCTCAGGTTTTGGCTCTTCAGATGACGTACCATTGTCGCCGTCTTTAGTATCCGTACCTTCTTCGCGGTCTGGAGCACAAGCTGCAACAACGCCTAATAAAAGAATAAGCATCATTAATAATAGACTCTTTTTCATTATGACCCTCCTACACTCTATTTATATTTTTTAGATTTATACAACCGGTTGCACAAAAAGAAATTGACACCAAACTACAAATCAAAATCAGGTTTAAATCTTTAAGAAAGACAAAACTTAAAATGTGAAAGCGGTTGCACAAATGTAATCTTAATTATAAAGATTAATTTATTTATTACAACAATTATTTTTAAATTGACTGGACCTTTTTTCTAGTTTTATACAATTCACTGCTAGACTCCCTTATCTTAAATTCTTTTAGAATGATTGTATTCAAATGTTCAATTTGTTATTCTGTATCAAAGTTTGATTGATAAGGTGCACTGCACTAACAGATAAGGAAGTGTCACATATGGAGCAAGCCGCTATTTTTCACCGTCCTGGAATGAATTTTTCTTTTATGGTGGATGAATCTACTTTAGGTATCCGCATTCGAACAAAGAAAAATGATGTTGATGAGATTGTTTTAATACATGGAGATCCCTATATATGGGAAGAAGGAAAATGGGTAGTAGATAAAACAAATATGTACCTAAGTGCTAGTGATTCTATTTTTGATTATTGGGAATGTAAAATCAACCCACCTCATCGAAGAATTCGCTATGGTTTTGAATTAAAAAACCAACAAGAATCGTATCTATATACTGAAAAAGGATTCTTTCCTGAAGTCCTTTACGATTGTGACTATTATTTTTGTTTCCCATATGTCCATGCATCTGAATTATTTGATGCCCCTACATGGGTTAAAGATACAACTTGGTATCAAATTTTTCCGGATCGGTTCAATAATGGTAACCCTTCGATAAATCCCCCAAACACTATAGGTTGGGGTGACGCAGAACCTTCACCTTCGAACTTTTTCGGCGGAGATTTTGAAGGAGTTTTGCAAAGAATTGATTACTTAGTAGATCTTGGGATTAACGGTATTTATTTTACACCTATATTTAAAGCAAAATCGAATCATAAATATGATACAAGTGACTACTTTGAAATCGATCCGCAGTTTGGATCAAAAGATGATTTAAAGCGATTAGTAAATGCCTGTCATCAACGTGGGATTAAAATCATGTTGGACGCTGTCTTCAATCATAGCGGATATTTATTCGAACCCTTTCAAGACGTGTTAAAAAACGGTGCACAATCACCTTATGTGGATTGGTTTTATCCACATGACCTTCCTTTACAAGGTGGGGATCGACCAAATTACGAAACGTTCGCTTTTGTCGAATCTATGCCGAAGTTAAATACTCAAAATTTGGATGTCCAAAAATATTTACTTGATGTAGCTACTTATTGGATTAAAGAGTTTGACATTGATGGATGGCGTTTAGATGTCGCGAATGAAGTAGATCATCAATTTTGGAGAGAGTTCCGAACAGCAGTAAGAACAGAAAAATCCGACCTTTATATTTTAGGAGAAGTTTGGCATGACTCTATGCCATGGTTATTAGGCGATCAGTTTGACGCTGTAATGAATTATCCATTTACGAGCAATGTTCAAAAGCTTTTAGCTTCTCAAACCATTAGTTCACAAGAATTTATGGATTCAATGACTACCGTGATACAAAGTTATCCAGAGAGAGTACTAGATACAACATTTAATCTTGTTGGAAGTCATGATACATCTCGTATTTTGACTGAATGCCAAGAAGATAGTAGACGAGTTAAATTGATTTATACCCTTTTATATACGTTTATGGGCTCCCCTTGTATGTATTATGGAGATGAAATTGGAATGACCGGTGGTAAGGATCCTGGTTGTCGAAAGTGTATGGAGTGGGATTCTACTAAGCAAGATTTAGATTTATTCAATCACGTCAAAAAATTAATTACTTTAAGAAACTCAGAAAAATTATTAGCAAATGAAGGAACTTTCCAGTTCCTTAATCAAAAATCGACTAAATTAGTCGTATACCGTAGATTTACTTCCACTAAAAATGTTGTGGTTTTAATAAATCCAACAAACGAGTCAGAGTCGTATATTTTACCGTTCAATATTGAAAATCAGGAAGTTAGAGATTTATGGAACAATTCAACAGTACAAATATCTGAATCTATGGGAGTCACGATTGAGCCCTTCGGATTTAATGTTCTTTCGTTTGGCGGTCAGCTTATTTAACTTTCTATTTTGCAATGAACTTTCA
Organism: Paenisporosarcina sp.; assembly: GCA_041605715.1. Classification (GTDB taxonomy): domain Bacteria; phylum Bacillota; class Bacilli; order Bacillales_A; family Planococcaceae; genus Paenisporosarcina. The sequence continues at coordinate 35,108 of JBFIXW010000009.1, read as the reverse complement.
TGTTTTTAAACTTATAAAAAACCTCTACCAATCATCTGATAAACAATCAGGGATGGTAGAGGTTCCTTTTTTATTTTGCTGGTGATTCAACAAGTAAAGTGACAGGTCCATCATTGACTAAAGAAACATTCATCATAGCGCCAAATACACCTGTTTCAACTTGAATTCCTTGTAAACGTAATTCTTCGTTAAACAGTTCATAAAGTGGTTGTGCATAATCTGGTTTGGCTGCCATAGAAAAACTTGGTCTTCTCCCTTTTTTTGTATCTCCGTATAGAGTGAATTGGGATACTGACAAAATTGAACCACCTTTTTCTAGTATGGAGTGATTCATCTTCCCGTCTTCATCCTCAAACAATCTTAGATTAACTACCTTGTCAGCTACATATTTAACATCAGCTTCCGTATCTTCGTGAGTTATTCCTACTAGTAATACGAATCCATGATTTATTTGACCAGTGATTGCTCCGTCAACTTCCACTTTTGCGTCTAGACTTCTTTGCAAGATAACTCTCATACATTAAAACCTCAATTCGTCATACGTTGTACAGAATATATATCTGGGATTGCCTTAATACGTTCAACTATTTTGTGTAAATGCGCAATATTTGTAATCATAATCGTCATATTGATTGTAGCAATTTTATCCTTATCTGCTTTCCCACTTACAGCGACTATATTTGTTTTTGCTTCATTTACAACTTGCATAACTACGTTTAATAAACCTGGTCGATCAAAAGCGGATACTTCAATATCTACTTGATATTCTTTACGGCCGATTGTTAGTTCTTGTTCCCATTCGACATCAATAATACGTTCATTGGAATGTTCATCTTGAACATTCGGACAATCTGCACGGTGAACAGAGACACCACGACCTTTAGTAATGAAACCAACAATTTCATCGCCCGGAACTGGACTACAGCATCTTGAAAGACGAATGAGTAAATTATCAATTCCTTTAACAACTACTCCTGAGTCAGTCACCTTTCGAATAGTAGGCGATTTCATTTCTTGCGTTATTTTTTCAAGAGCGACCTCTTGATCGCGAATTTTGCGCATTTTTTCAGCTAATCGATTAACCACTTGTTGAGCAGTAATTCCGTTAAATCCGACCGCCGAAAACAAGTCATCTGCACTCGTAAAGTTGAATTTTTCACAGACACGCTTAATGTTTTCGTTCGATAGCACTTCTTTAATATCAAAATCCTGAGATTTTATTTCTTTTTCAATCATTTCACGACCTTTATGAACATTTTCCTCTCGCAGTTGCTTTTTAAAGAACTGCTTAATTTTATGTTTCGCTTGAGAGCTCTGTGCGATTTTCAGCCAGTCTCGACTTGGTCCAAATGATTGTTTCGATGTTAAAATCTCAATGATATCTCCTGTATTTAACTTGGTATCAAGAGGAACCATTTTTCCGTTTAGTTTGGCTCCAATGGTTTTATTTCCAATTTCAGAGTGAACTCGGTAAGCAAAATCAATTGGAACAGAACCTGCCGGTAATTCCATTACATCCCCTTTTGGAGAGAAGACGTACACCATATCAGAAAATAAATCGAACTTTAAGGATTCCATGAATTCTTCAGCATTAGAAGATTCATTTTGAAATTCTAAAATTTCACGGAACCACGTCAATTTAGAATCTACTGATTTACTATTAACATCTATTGTTTTTCCTTCTTTATAAGCCCAATGAGCTGCAACCCCGTATTCCGCGATGCGATGCATTTCTTCTGTACGAATTTGCACTTCTAATGGATCTCCTTGAGGTCCAATAACTGTCGTGTGTAAAGATTGATAAAGGTTTTGTTTTGGCATAGCGATATAATCTTTGAATCTGCCTGGCATCGGCTTCCACAACGTATGAATAATTCCAAGAACTGCGTAACAGTCTTTTATACTCTCAACCGTTATACGAACAGCCAAAAGATCATAAATCTCATTAAATTGTTTGTTTTGAATAACCATTTTTTTATAAATACTATAAATATGTTTTGGACGACCATATAAATCCGCTTCAATTTCCACGTCAGATAATTGATTTTTAATATCTTCCATAACATCATTTAAATATTCTTCACGTTCGTTACGTTTGCGTTTCATAAGATTGACAATTCGATAATATTGTTGTGGATTTAAATAACGCAATGAAATATCTTCTAACTCCCATTTAATCGTGGAGATACCAAGACGGTGTGCAAGTGGCGCAAAAATTTCAAGTGTTTCGCTCGCTTTAATTCGTTGTTTTTCCACCGGTTGGAATTTTAACGTTCTCATATTATGTAAACGGTCTGCAAGCTTAATTAGAATCACACGAATGTCTTGTGCCATTGCGACAAACATTTTACGATGATTTTCAGCTTGCTGTTCTTCTTTAGACATATATTTAATTTTACTTAGTTTCGTTACACCTTCAACCAGCATGGCTACTTCTTCATTAAATTCATGAACAATGACTTCGCGCGTCACTTCCGTATCTTCTACGACATCATGTAAAAAACCTGCAGCAACTGTTGCAGGGTCCATTTGTAGTTGAGCTAATATACCGGCAACTTGAATCGGGTGAATGATATAAGGTTCACCAGATTTTCTAAATTGCTCACGATGTGCATACTCAGCCATCTTATAAGATTTTTTGACAAATTCTACGTTATTGTCATTCATATACGTAGCGACAATTGCGAAAACTTCTTCAGCTGTCATTACTTGGTCTTTCGCCATGTCGACTCACCTGACTCCATTCGTTTTTAAAAATGTATATATAATCACTATTGTATAAAAAAAAAGGAGGACTTGTAAAGTCCGTCCTCTTAGTATTGCATTAATGTACAAATATCATAACCTTTTAGCTTCTCACGACCATCTAAATAAGTTAATTCTATTAAGAATGCACAACCTGCTACAATTCCACCCATTTGTTCAATCATTTTGATCGTCGCTTCAACAGTTCCTCCTGTTGCTAATAAATCATCGACGATTAAGACACGTTGACCAGGCTTAATTGAGTCTTTGTGCATCGTAAGAACGTTAGTACCGTACTCAAGGTCATATTCTTCACGAATAACTTCTCTTGGCAGCTTTCCTTCTTTACGAACTGGGGCAAACCCAAGTTCCATTGCATATGCAACTGGACATCCAATGATAAACCCACGAGCTTCAGGTCCCGCAATCATATCTGCATCAATTGTTTTTGCATATTTTACAATTTGATCGGTTGCATATTTATATGCTTTCCCGTTATCCATAATTGTAGATATATCTTTAAATCGTATGCCTTTTTTTGGCCAATCTTCTACTATTGTTACATATTGCTTTAAATCCATCATTGCTCCTCCTCAGGAAACTGTCTGTTTGACGAGTCTCGAGTCAAACCACTGTTTCAACTCCATATAAGGCGCATATAACAACTTTTGTTCAAGCTCTATTTGTGCTGCGCGTGATTGGTATGCTACAGATTCAACAAGATCTCGTTTCACTTGACCTTCAAGTATGTCAATTCGTCCATTGTCTATTCTAACAAATCCAAGTTCAAAAAACACCTGTGCCATAAAAAATAATGTTTCTTGACCCCAGCCTTTATGTTTGGCCAGTTCTTCAGCATGTATTTGCAAGTCAAAAGATTTACGTTTAAGTAAGAATCCGTAAAACCACTTAAATTGATCTCGATTTGGTATTCCTTCAAAATATTTTGATTCGGGAACGTAAAAATGAGCGTAAATTCTTTTTGGTTCGAGTTTTCTTAAAACCTTTTCGAGAAGCTGTTCATCAATCGGAATATCTAATAAAGCAATGTACGGTTTGTGTTCCGTAAATAAAGTATCTTCTTTCATATGGAGAATAGGTTGGTTTAGAACCGTTTCAAAATGCTTAATTGTTTTCTGATCAAATGCTATGAATAACGTTTCTTCTTTCTGAATTAAGTGAATCCACCTATTCGTTTGTCTAATACCTCGAATGTCAAAAAGCTGCCAATCTTTTGTTTGTACATCATTTATCATAAATTGTGGCTTTTTTCGTCCATTCCATTCATTAATTTGCAAATCGCCTACAAATGATACACGAACGCCAGAAGTTAACTCATCCACTAAATGACCTTGACCAAAACCTACTGCATCCAAAATCGTTGAATCATCCTCAATTTCTAATTTTACATGATTTTGGTTAGCCCCAATTTTTCGCATCGAAGACACATTTACATCTTCAATACAATATACGGGTTTCGGAAAGTCCATGCCAAATGGTCCTAACTCTTTTAAAGCCTCGATTGAATCGATATCAATTTCATCCAGTTTAAGCTTAATATCAATTTTTTGAATAGGAATTAAATCATCTTCAGTTAAAATCTCTTCACCCTGTTTGTTCAATCTTTGTCGCAGTTCATTTACTTGGACCAAAGCAAGAGTCATACCCGCTGCCATTGGGTGACCACCAAAATGCGGAAGGATATCACGATTTTTAGCTAGTTCATCGTATAAATGAAAACCTTCTATGCTTCTTGCAGAGCCTTTTGCGATTCCTTTTTCAGAATCAAGTCCTAGTACTAGAGTCGGTCTATAATATTTCTCAACTAATTTTGAAGCGACGATTCCAACAACTCCCGGATTCCATCCTTCTTTCGCAACCACAATTACGTGAGGGTTGAGTCCGATTTCTCCTGATTCAACCAACGCAATAGCTTCTTCTGTCATTTTACTTACGATACTTTGACGTTCTTTATTATAAGCATCCAGTTCTTTTGCAATCGATTGAGCATCTGCTGAATTAGTTGCTAAAAACAAATCAACTCCAGGACCTGCATTAGCTAAACGTCCAAGAGCATTTATTCGTGGACCGAACATAAAACCAATTGTTTCTTCCGTTATGTTTTGTTGTTCGATTCCAGATATTTGACATAACGCTTGTATAGCAGGTCTGACTGATTTGCGCATGTGATGAAGACCTTGTTTTACAAAATATCTGTTCTCGTTCTTTAAAGGAACTAAGTCAGCAACCGTTCCGATCGCCACTAATTCAAGTAACTCTTTAGGGACAAATCCCAATAGAGCGTGTGCCAATTTAAAGGCAACTCCAACACCAGCTAATTCGCCGAATGGATAATTCCCTTTAGGATGTCTTGGGTGGATGATCGCATCAGCTGGAGGTAGTATGTCTCCAGGTTCATGATGATCCGTAATAATGACATCCATACCTAGTTCTTTTGCTAATTTTATTTCCTCAATTCCTGAAATACCATTATCAACAGTAATGATTAAATTGATACCGTCATCGTGAGCTTGTTTAAAAAGACGCTCACTTGGACCATAGCCATCAGTAAAACGATTTGGTATAGCAAATGCTACATTTGCATCTAAAGACTGGAGTACGCTCATCAAAACGCTTGTACTTGTCACACCATCTGCATCGTAATCTCCATAAACAAGAATATTTTCTTCATGGTCAATTGCAGATTTAATACGTTTCACTGCTACGTCCATGTCATGTAACAAAAAAGGGTCATGCATGGTGCTCTCATCCATTTTTAAAAATGAACGTGTTTGTTCAATATTTGAATATCCACGAGAAGCCAATAATTTTGCAGATACTGTAGGTATATTTAATTCTTTTTTAAGTAATTCAACGATCGTCGGATCAGTATTTTTGATTTGCCATCTTTTCTTGGAGTCTAGCATTCCCTTCACATCCTCAATTCACCATTATACAGAAAAATAATAATAAAAGAGCAATTAAGCGTCTGAACATGTGAAAGACTTTTCAAGCAATGTAAGAATCATGCAACATAACTTTATGTGAAGAAAATCACCAAATATAATAGTTTGTTGGTTTTAGAAAAAAGACAAATAAACAAGTTGATTTCCATTACTGCGGCCGCTTTCGTGCACGACTTCAGCCGCTTTTCCATGCACCAGCGATTACTCGTCACAAATACAAAAACATACGCTTTGCTCAGTCCAGGGTCCTCAATACGTGCTATTCTCTCGGAGTAGCCGCCTCCATTACAATCAACAGAAAAAAACCAACAAACAGATTTGTTTGTTGGTCAATTTAACGCTTACTATATTGTTGTATTTTGATCTGCTGCTGGTTTTGAGTCTTGGTAAACGACTGGTTCTGCGTCTTGAAAACGAACAGGTTCATTTTTTTGCAACGTACTAATTTCATTTTGTTGTGTGGCAATTAATGATTCCTTTGATGTTACTTCTTTTTCTAAGTGCTTTACTCTTCTTTGTAGAACGAATGAACGGAAAATAGCAACTGAACCACTAAGAAGCGCTCCTAAAAGTGCTGATCCTAAAATCACTAAAATTAAAGGCCACTCTGCATTCCCGAAAACATAATTTACTGGCACTGTTTCAACATTTACAACGGCAAATACGGCAATAATAACAGCGAAAATTAGTCCAATTAACAACGACCATTGAAATTTCATTTTTTCACATCCCTTTCTATATCATAGTATATAACTTAAGCCACAAAAAATGGAACAAAATATAGTTCCCTATACCCTGTCCCACCTTTTGTTAATCAAATTGATATGTTTTACTTAAACAACAGGCTCATCTGAACCCCATTTTTTCTCTTCTGCTTCTACATCAATTGCTCCACGTTTATTTAATTCACGCTTTTTCAGCACAAACCAAAGTTGAGCAGCAATAAATATAGACGAGTACGTACCAGCGATTAAACCGATGAGTAAGGCAATCGAGAAGTTTTGAATCGATGCTGCGCCAAAAATAATCATGGCAACAACTACAATTACAACAGTTAAGACTGTGTTAACTGAACGCCCAAGTGTTTGACGTAACGATTTGTTCACAATGCTTGCTAAATCTTCTTCAGATTCAATCTTCTTCGAACGTCTCATGTTTTCACGAATACGGTCAAAAGTGACAATGGTGTCATTAATTGAATAACCCACGATCGTCAGAACCGCTGCAATAAACGTGATGTCCACTTCTAATCGGAAAATACTAAAAATAGCAATCATAAAGAATGCATCATGAAGTAAAGACACAATGGCTGCAACACCCATTCTCCACTCAAAGCGGAAAGCCGTGTAGAGAATAATCCCGATTGCTGCAAGTAATAGAGCATACACTGCATTTTTAGCAAGCTCTTTCCCCACTGTTGGCGAAACAGTACTTATGCTTGGCTCTGCCCCGAATTCTTTACCTATCGTTGATTTTATATCAATAACTTCATCTTTAGAAAACTCATCTTTATAACGAATAACACCTATTTCTTTTTGTTCCCCAGAAATAACAATATCTTCTGAAGGATAATCAATTGACTCTAAATAGGATGTTAACTCATCTTTAGTCAATGAATCCTCACTTAAGATTTCAACACGAGTACCACTTGAAAAATCAATCCCTAAATTCAAACGGAATACTCCTAGTAAAATCATCCCTAGAACTATAAATGCAATCGAAGCAGTAAAGAACCTTTTACGAGAATGAACAAAATCAAAACGATCAAACTTCGTAGGTAAATCCAATGTATCAAATTCTTCTTCTGCAGGATGGATTGAAGACTCTTTAACTCCAAACAACCACGCCTTACCATCAAACAGGCCGCTGTTGACAAGAAGACCAAGTAGTAAACGAGAACCCCAAACTGCTGTGATAAAGCTTGCAAGAATACTAATAATTAGCAATAGCGCAAAGCCTTTAACAGAACTCGTCCCAAAATAGAAAAGTACTGAAGCTGCAATTAATGACGTAATATTTGCATCTAGAATAGCTGAGAACGAACTACTTGCTCCCGACTTGAAGGATGCTTTTATAGACTTTCCAACCCGAAGTTCTTCTTTGATACGCTCGTAGGTGATGATATTGGCATCTACAGCCATACCAACACCAAGGACAATTGCTGCGATACCTGGTAGTGTTAACACACCATTAATTAAACCGAACACCAATAATATTAAATAAACATAAACGGAAAGTGTAACCATCGCAACAAAACCTGGTAAACGATAGTAAAGAATCATAAATAATAACACGAGTGCAATACCGATTACTCCAGCAAACACTGTTTTATCTAATGCTTGTTCACCAAATTGAGCACCAACAGATGTTGAATATTCTTCTTCTAATTTCACTGGCAAAGCACCTGCATTGAGTATACCAGCTAAACTTTTTGTTTCCTCAACAGTAAAGGAACCTGAAATCTCAACGCTTGATGAATTAATTCGCTCTCTTACAGATGGACTCGAAACAAATTTCGGCTCTTCTTTAACTGCCTCAGCTTCAAATGAATCTATTCCCTCTTCGAAATCCAACCAAATAACTAATAAGTTTGTTCCAGGGGGCATTTGACTAATTTTTTCTGTTACTTCTGCAAATTTAGAAGGATCTTTCAATTCAAGTGTAACGATGGGAGAGCCATCATCTTTGAAAGTTCCTTTTGCTCCACGTTCTTTTAAATCAGAGCCATCTAACATTAAATTATCGTTAACATCTCGGAATGATAAATTAGCTTCTGTTGATAATAATTCACGAGCTGATTCTTGATCTTCTACACCAGCTAATTGAACACGTATACGATCTTCACCTTCAACTTGAATGCTTGGTTCACTTACACCTAAAGCATTGATACGGTTTAAAAGGGCAGTAGACGTATCTGCTAATATGTCTTCGGTGGGTTTCTTGCCATCTAAAGTTTTGACTTCATATAAAACTTCGAATCCACCTTGTAAATCTAGTCCTAGCTTAATATTGTTTAATACTCCTTGAGCTGTTGTACTGATGGAAGCCGCAAATACTACGATGAGTAATAAAAATGCGATAATCCGGCCTCTAGTTTTCATATGTAAACTTCCTCCTCAACTTGTCAAATGGCAACCTAAAATTACCACTTACGAAAAAAAGCGCAACATGGTTATTATGAAACACGTCCCGCTAGGTGTCAAATCACCTTAAAGGTTTTCTAAATCTGAGCCACGTTGGATCTGTTGACCTTCATTAATGTTGTTTTGTAAAAGCACTTGTAATTCAGCCTGATTTAATTGTGAAAACCAATTAGAAGTCCGAGATTCTTCGATTTGCGTATGTGTCATATATTTAGCTGGTGAAGTAGACAAAATATCATTAACTATTTCATAAATGCGCATTTCTTTCACGTCTTTATTTTTCCATTTTTTCTTCATACAATAATTCCAAATGTCTGCTTCAGTGACAGATGTGTATTGATAAACATGAAACTCGCTCTTTTTACTTTCTAATGCAGGCATGACGTGATCGTACAATTCAAGTTTTTGCTCATTCATTTTCGTCACTTCTCTCTTCTATGGTTTTAACTCTTCTTTCTCTCGCATACGAATATTGTATATGAATTTGAGTGTCTTGAGAAGGAAGTGGCAGAATTGTCTTCATTTTTTCGTGGAACTTTAGTTTTAATGGGCGCTGTATTTCTATCTAAGCTATTTGGTTTTGTGTTTCGAATTCAATTTGTTCGAATTGCAGGCGAAGAAGCTGTCGGTATTTATATGGCTGCTTATCCTGCTTTCATCTTTTTTCTTTCTCTCATCCAATTAGGTCTTCCTATTGCTGTTGCTAAAATCATTGCTGAACTATATGCCAAGGACAAATTTGGAGACATTAAAGCATTAATGCGAAAAGTTTGGAAGATGACATTATTATCTATTTGTTTTTTGGGTCCATTCTTATGGTTTTTTGTCCCTTTTTTAGCTACAGAACTTTTACGAAATGAAGAAATAGAAAAAACACTGTACATCGGATTAATTACCATCCCTATTGCTGCTTTTTCAAGTGTTTTAAAAGGGTATTTTCAAGGCTTAGCGAAAGTGGAAGAAACTGCTTGGTCACAGTTAATCGAGCAATTTTTACGAATCGGATTGGTGACGTGGTTCCTCCCTTATATTGTCATCCAAGATTCACCTGCAGAAACAGCAGCGGCAGCTATGTTACTTGCATTGGTTGCAGAATTAGTAGCTTTCGTTTACCTATGGATGAAATACAAACGTCAGAAAATGAAAGCCGCCACAAGCAATTCGTATCCTTCCAAGCCGATCCTACAAGTTGCCTTACCTTCTGCAGGAAGCCGCTTATTCGGTTCCTTTACTTGGTTTTTAGAACCAATCATTTTTATCCGTGCATTATCTGTAGCCGGTGTTAGTGCTGTTGCAGCGACCAGTTTATACGGTGTAATTTCTGGCGTATTCATTCCATTATTACTTTTCCCAGCATTTATTCCTTATGCTTTATCAATTGTTTTAGTTCCAGCGGTTAGTGATGCTCGTGCACGGTCAAATAAACATATGTTACAGGAACGTATCTCTTTAGCTATGCGCGTGTCAGCAATTACAGGCTGTTTTGCAGCTACTGTGTTTTATTTGCATGGTGAACATATTGTAAATGTTCTGTTTCATATTGATGAAGGATCTGGGTATATGGCATTGTTAGCACCTGTATTTTTCTTTTACTACATTCAAAGCCCGCTTCATGCCATATTGCAAGCTATGCACGAAGCAAAAGCAGCTATGATGAATTCGATTTATGGTGGTCTAGGCAAATTATTTGTGATGTTTGTCTTGGCTTCACAACCTGGCGTCGAGGAAAAAGGAGCTATTTTAGCTATTGGCTTTGGGGTATGCTTAACTTCATTTTTACATATGGCGACATTACGGCAAAAAAAAGAAGCCGGAATTGGCTTCACCTTTTTTGCTTTCCCATATTTATTATTCATTACAACCGTGATATTAAGACCACTTGTCTGGCCCATTGCTGAACTTCCCTGGATCGCGGATAGTTTAATTACCTGTGTCATGGTTGGTGTTGGGTTAATTTTGTTCAGACAAATTCGGTTGTCAGATATTCGTATGATGAAAAAGCTTGTTAAGAAGTCCTGAATTTTTCTTTTAACTGTAAAAACAAGCTTTCATTTTCATAGCTACAATAAAAAACAGTGCTTGGATCATCAACTTGTCTGTCCTTTAGCATTTGCAAGAGCCATTCTTTGTTTTGTTGAATCAATGTCAAGTGCTTTTCTTGAATATCCCCATCTACAATTAAAGGGAGTACTGGATGATCTCCATCTTTTTTAAACACTGATAAATTACCTGATGGTTCTAGAAACGCATAGTCCACGTCTTGAATGGAGCCAATTTGTTGCTCTCGGAGTTGTTGAAATAAATCATCCAGGTTGTATCGTTGTTTACGCATTTCGGATTCAATTATTTCTCCATTTCTGATTATTACAGATGGATCACCGTCTATTAAGTCTCTAATTTTTTTGCTTTTAAGGGACCAATATGATGTGATCAATTGAATTGCAAGTAACAAAATCATTGGCATAATAGAATCGAACAATTTTTGCTTAGGATTATCTATTGCGAAAGAAGCAACTTCTGCAATCATCACAAAAATCACTAAATCCATCAAACTTAATTCACCAACTTCTCGTTTACCCATTAGTCTAAAAATGACTAAAATGAGGATGTATAGAAAAATGGTTCTCCAGGCAACAATCATAAGTTCACTCATAAAAACGAATCCCCTTTTCCTAAGAGTATGGGGAAAAAGGAAATGACCTATACAAAAAACCTATTTCTCCAAAACGGAGAAATAGGTTTTTATCATAAATTAAAGTACAGGTGATGCATCAACAACACGTGCGATAGCTGCACGTTCAAATTGAAGGCGTGTCCCATCTGCAACAGTTACGAATACAGTTGACTCATCAACTGCATCTACTAAACCGTGAAGGCCACCTACAGTGACAATACGATCTCCACGTTTTAAGCTTGATTGCATAGAAGCTGTCGTTTTTTGACGCTTTTGTGCTGGTCGGATAATGAAAAACCACATCACAACGAACATTAAAATAATTGGTGATAACCCAAGTAATGTTTCCATTCTCTAAATTCCCCCTCTCTCTATTAAAGCAAATTCGAATAGTACTTAAAAATAACTTTATGTTGAACTCTATGGCAATGAGATACGACAGTTACTTTTAGCGAACTATTAGAACAACCTATTCAAGTATACAAGAATCAGAAATTTTTCGCATTAGGTTTATTATATCCGTATTGTTCAAAGAACTCTGCTCGGAAATCTCCTAGACGATCTTCTCGTATAGCTTGTCTAACTTGTTTCATTAAATTCATCAAGAAATATAAATTATGATAAGAAGTTAAACGGATACCAAATGTTTCTTCTGCTTTAATTAAATGACGAATATAAGCTCTTGAATAATTTTGACATACATAACAGTCACAGTTTTCATCGATTGGACCAAAATCACGTGCATATTGAGCCCCTTTAGCAACTAGACGTCCATTGCTTGTCATTAAAGTACCGTTACGAGCAATTCTTGTTGGTAATACACAGTCAAACATGTCTACACCACGAATAGCGCCATCGATTAGTGAGTCAGGGGAGCCAACACCCATTAAATATCGAGGCTTATCTGAAGGTAAAAATGGTGTTGTAAACTCAAGTACACGATTCATGATGTCTTTAGGTTCTCCTACGGATAGCCCTCCGATGGCATAGCCAGGGAAATCCATCGAAACTAAATCAGCTGCACTTTGACGACGAAGGTTCTCATACTCTCCACCTTGAACAATACCAAATAGACCTTGGTCATTGGGACGCGCATGAGCTTCTAAGCATCTTTCCGCCCATCGAGATGTACGCTCTACACTTGCTTTCATATATTCAGGAGTAGCAGGGAATGGTGGACATTCATCGAAAGCCATCATAATGTCAGATCCTAAATCATTTTGAATTTGCATCGCTTTTTCAGGACTTAAGAAAAGTTTATCGCCGTTCATATGATTACGGAAATGAACACCTTCTTCTTCAATATTTCGGAATTCACTTAAACTGAACACTTGGAAACCACCTGAATCGGTTAAAATGGCACGATCCCAGTTCATAAATTTGTGTAAGCCACCAGCTTCTCTAATAATGTCATTTCCTGGGCGCAACCATAAATGGTACGTGTTACTTAATATGATCCCTGATTCCATCGTTTTTAATTCTTCAGGAGACATCGTTTTTACCGTAGCTTGAGTTCCAACCGGCATAAATGTTGGTGTTTCAAATGATCCATGTGGTGTATGCACGATACCTAAGCGTGCTCCTGTTTGCTTACATGTTTTAATTAGTTCGTATCTTATTGCTGTCATGAACGAACTCCTTTCTGATTAACGGATGGGCGAATAAACATCGCGTCTCCAAAACTAAAAAATCGGTACTGTTGTTGAATGGCTTGATTATAAGCATTTAATATATGGTCGCGAGTTGTTAATGCACTCACTAACATTACTAATGTAGATTTAGGTAAATGGAAATTAGTAATTAACCCATCAATACATTTAAATTCATAACCCGGATAAATAAAGATGGAAGTCCACCCATTATCCTCTTGCAGTTCCCCATTAAATTTGTTGGCTACTGTTTCTAATGTACGTGTTGACGTTGTCCCAACAGAAATAATACGTCCTCCTGCTTTTTTCACACGATTAATTGTAGCAGCTGTCTCTTTTGAAAGACGGTAAAATTCTGAATGCATTTCATGGTCATCAATTGACTCCACACTGACAGGTCTAAAAGTTCCTAAACCTACATGTAGTGTAATAAATACGATTTCGACACCTTTTTCTCGAATATCATCTAATAGACGATCCGTAAAATGAAGTCCCGCTGTTGGTGCTGCTGCTGACCCTCGCTCTTTAGCGAAAACAGTTTGATAACGGTCTTGATCATCTAATTTTTCACGAATGTATGGAGGTAGTGGCATTTCTCCTAACTGATCCAAAATTTCGTAAAAAATCCCTTCGTAGGTAAATTTGAATATTCGTCCACCATGATCCGTTTCTCCAACACAGGTTGCACGAAGCAATCCTTCTCCAAACAACACAACTGTCCCTAGTTTAATCCGTTTCGCAGGTTTCACTAATGTTTCCCATGTATCCTCTTCTGTAGCCTTTAAAAGCAGAACTTCTATGTTTGCGCCAGTATCTTCTTTTACACCCATTAAACGAGCAGGAAGTACCCGTGTATCATTAAGCACAAGACAATCTCCCGCTTGGAACTCATCAATAATATGTTTGAACGTGTGATGTGTTACTTCCCCATTATCTTTGTCCAAGACTAAAAGCTTGCTCGACGTACGGTCGGCAAGAGGGGTTTGAGCTATTAATTCTTCTGGTAAATCAAAATCAAAATCTTCTACTTGCATAATTCTACATCCTTTTATTCTTTATTCTTCAAAATAAGGGTATTTGAAATGATCATATGCGCTCTTCGTGACCACGCGTCCACGTGGCGTTCTCTGAAGGAAACCGATTTGTAGTAAATACGGCTCGTATACATCTTCAATCGTTGTAGATTCTTCACCAATACTAGCGGCAATGGTATCCAATCCAACAGGCCCACCTCTAAAGCGTTCAATCATTCCAATAATTAATTTATGATCGATGTGATCCAAACCTAAAGGATCAACTTGTAACAATTCTAACGCGTCATTGGCAGAATCCAATGTGATATCACCAGTTCCACGAACTTGAGCAAAATCTCGAACTCGTTTTAACAAACGGTTCGCAATTCGTGGCGTCCCTCGAGAACGACTTGCAATTTCTCCAGCCGATGGTAAATCAATATTTGCATCAAACAATGCCGCACTTCGTGTCACGATTTCAGTAAGTGCCTTTTGATCATAATAATCTAACCTTAACAAAACACCAAACCGATCTCTTAAAGGTGCTGACAAAGCACCTGCTCGAGTTGTGGCCCCTATCAATGTAAATGGTGGTAAATCCAATCGAACCGACCTAGCAGATGGTCCTTTCCCGACGACAATATCCAAACAAAAATCTTCCATTGCCGGATAAAGCACTTCTTCAATCGAACGATTTAATCGATGAATTTCATCAATGAATAACACATCACCGGGTTCAAGTGAACTTACAATGGCTGCCAAATCTCCCGGTCGTTCAATTGCAGGACCACTAGTCATACGAATATTCACATTCATTTCATTCGCAATAACAGCTGCAAGCGTTGTTTTTCCAAGTCCAGGAGGTCCATATAACAACACGTGGTCTAAACTTTCTTCTCGCATTTTTGCTGCTTCTACAAATACTTCTAAATTGTTTTTTACTTTTTCTTGACCTATGTATTGCGATAAATACTTCGGTCTTAATGACTGTTCAAATCGTTCATCAAATTCAGATACATCACCAGAAATAACACGTTCTTGCATATCATTGACCTCCTTTCATTAGCTTTGTTTTAATAACAATTGAAGTGCTTTCTTCATATATCCATCGGTTTCTAATGACTCAGGAATAGATTCTAATTGTGGACGAACTTTGGCAAGTTCTCTATCAGAATATCCAAGTGCAGCTAAAGCTAAGAGCGCTTCATCAATTTCTTGCTTACCCGATTGATCTGGGAATAATTGAAGCTCATTTTCTCCACTAGGTAATGCATTTTCGCCAACCAAGTCTCCAAGCTTTCCTTTTAAATCTAAAATCATTTGACGTGCAGTTTTCTTACCCACACCTGGGAATTTCACTAAAAAAGTCTCGTCTTCCCGTTCAATTGCCTGAATTACTTGAGAGGGTTGTCCACTAGCTAAAATGGCTAATGCGCCTTTAGGTCCAATACCCGAAACCTGGATAAGCTTTCGAAAAAGTTCGCGTTGTTCCAGCGAAATAAACCCAAACAAATTTTGCGCATCTTCTCGAACATTTAGATGGGTAAATATTTGCTGTTCATCAGTTGAAACTCTAAAAGCATAAGGGTTTGGCGAGAAAATTTGCCAACCTATTCCATTCAATTCTAACGTAATATATTCAGGTGTTACACGCGTAACTACCCCTTTAATATAATCATACATAGTTAAATCTCCTCACAATCAACGTTCTTGATTATAGCATAATTCATACGAGAACGTATGTATTCATCTAGTTACCCGTATTTCTTCTGCATGAAAAAATGTTTATGTAAAATTAGTGCAGTTTATATTCTAAAACAGCAATTCATTCCGCATAGAAACTAGAATGCTCCAGATGAATCATAAAAAACCCTACTCGAGTGAGCAGGGTTTACAGGCAAGACATATTAATTTGTTAGACACCCATTTTTCTACGTGTATTACTGACTTTTTTTGTTTGTTGACTCGTCATTTTTTTTGTGGATTGAGTTGCGTTTCCTGTCAAATTCGTTGAGTTGTTTTTATTCTTTTTCGCTTCTAATTGTTGCTTCATAATTTCTTTTAAGCTCATTTTTTTTGGTGCTTCTGTTTCGTTTGTTTGATTTTGTTCTGTCATGAGTATTCCTCCTAAGTAAAAATGTTGCTAACAATATGTTGCTGATTTCTCTATTATACCACGATTAGCTAAAATTTTTGTTGTGATTTAACCGACAATTTTTTAATCAGCCCATTTGATTAATCTCCATTTGTAATTTTGGCAACATTTTCAGGGTTTTATCCGTAAAAATTTTCAACTTGGGAATGAATGTTTTTAATTGCTGATTACTTAATGTCGTTGCATATAACCATTCTCTTAGCAATTCGTTTGGAAATAATAAATAGTGAAATTCTTTAGCTGTAAGAGTTTTAAGTGAAGGATTTTGTGAAATTAGTTTTTGCAAATTATAGTCGAGATGCGGTAATACCCGGTGAATCCATAAAATTAATTCAACTTCTTTTGGACCTACACATGCTAAGTCAAAATCGATTAAATACATTTGCCCGTTTTGATTACGAACAAAATTATGGTGCACGACATCTCCATGGAGTAAAGTTTTATTTCTAGATGAGAGAGGTTTTATGTTCTGAAGGGCTTGCTGGGCATATTTCGTAATTTGTAGTGTCTTTGCCTCTCCTAAATGAATGTGTAAAAAAGAAGCAGCAAAATGCCACTTCTCCAAGCGATGTTCCCATTTTCGGATTAAATCAATTTCATGTAAATAGGAACATCTCTTCCACTTAATTAGTTCACCTGTTCGATGCAATTTATTTAACAAGCGTAGTGATTCTTGTCGATCTCTTAGAGTATCGAACTGTACTTTCCCACCATCTTCGACCCAGGGTTGTTGAATAACTAATTGATCAGAATAAGGTTCAATTGGCAAAATGTACGATTGGTTCACTTCTATTAATTTTTGATGAATGAAACGAATTTTTTCCGCATCAGCAACATCTTTATATTTTTTCAACGAGTATTGATGTTTTCCAACTTGCCATTTCCAAACATTTGGCTTAAGTTGAATCAAATTCTCTTTATCCACTTTTAACGTTGACGACCTGGGTAAGGATATCCCCATGGTCCATGTGGAGCATGACACATGTGACAAGGCATGCAAGCCATATATGGCATCATTTGAGGAGCCATCATGTATGGCTGATTAGCCATCATCATATTTGGTTCTTGGTAAGCACCTAATGTTTGTTCAGGTAAGCCATTCGACTCGTTGTTATGATCTCCATAATTCATTTCAGGCATTGCATATGGCATAGGTGGGCGTCCACAACCACATGGTGGCATTGGTCGTACATATGCAGGGTGGCCACATCCGCAAGGTCCATACCCGTCGGTTGGATGAGTTTGTGTTTGGACTTGTTCTGGTAATACAGGATGGTGAAGAGATGATGAATCCATAAGTGAACTCGAATCTTGTAGTTTCCATCCTTTTATTGGTGCTGGTGTTGGTGGTGCTGGAACTGCTGGTGGTGTATAGATCGGCATTGTTTGTGTTTTTTTAGGCATTGGTTGCGGAAAATGTTGCGTATCCATATCAGGTACTGGCATCCAGCCATATGGGATGCTCATCATATGAGGCATTATATTCGTCATTGAAATATCTTGTGAGAATGGATATGGGTATGGCATTGGGATTGGTTGTGGAGTCGGTTGCTGCATAATTGGCGCAATAGGCTGAGGAATCGGTGCTGGCGCTGGTTTAGGTGTAGGTTGTGTTACAGCTTTTGGACTAGGTTGAGTCATGGCTTTTGGTGCCGGTTGGGAGATCATTTCCTCCTTTTTACTCTTCACAGGACGGCCATCGTAGTATGGATGTTCTTTTACCTCTTGCGTTTTTGCCGTTTCCGGAACAAAAATTTTCATACCTGGCACAATATAATCAGGATTTGCCAAATGGGCATTTAAACGTTTTACTTCGTCAAACGAAACCCCGTATTGTCTTGAAATTTTCCAAAGTGTGTCTCCTTTTTGGACAACATGTACGTGCACATGTCTTCCCCCTTTCATCTATGTATCGTATGAAGCTCTATACAAAATGGTCACTTTCATTTCATACATCAAACGAACTCTGTTCATGTTAAACTATGATTATTAGTGGGTTAATTATGCACAACTAGGAGCGGGGTTTTCTTGAAGAAATTATTAGGCGAGGCTAGACGCAATGAGTTACTGTTGCTTTTGAAACAATCCGATGCACCTTTAACTGGAACGGATCTTTCAAAAATCGTAGGTGTAAGCAGACAAGTCATCGTTGGAGACATGACATTACTAAAAGCTAGAAATGAACCGATTATCGCGACAAGTCAGGGTTATGTGTACTTTGAGAACTCGAATTCAGGTCCTTTGTATGAACGCCAAATTGCTTGTATTCATTCACCAGACGACGCAAAAGACGAACTTTACACTTTAGTCGACGAAGGTGTTCTTGTCAAGAACGTGACGATTGAGCATCCTGTTTACGGCGATTTAACGGCTTCCATTCAAGTTTCAAATCGTCATGAAGTTGATTTATTTTTGCAGAAAGTGAATGAAACAGGGGCAAGTTTCCTTTCTGAATTAACGGGGGGGATTCATTTACATTTAATTGTCGCGACTGAACCTTCCATATTAGATCGTGCGATCGTAGCAATGAGTAAAAAAGGATATATAGCCAATGATTGATTAATCATAGAAAAAAGGTGATAAATACCCTATTTGGTATTCATCACCTTTTTATATGTATAATAAGTTCCTAAAGATTTCACTTCACATCCTAATGCTTGCAGCTCCTCTTTAGCCCCCTTCATCATAGGAGATTTCTCATCTGCTAAAACATCAATGATAAAGAAATAATGACCTAGTCCCGTCTTCAACGGTCTAGATTCAATTTTACTTAAATTTAATTGACGCCAAGCGAAAACTGATAACACTTGGTGAAGCGCTCCAGAACGATCATCAACTGGAAGTTGAATCATCATGGTTGTTTTCGGTTGATTGTCATGACCATCTACATCAATAGTTGAATTTTTCTTAGTCAATACAAAAAACCGTGTATGGTTAAAATGAAAATCGTGGATATTTTCTTGAACAATCGTCAATCCATATTTTTTAGCTGCGTAAGCATTGCCTATAGCAGCTATACATTTCTCTGGATTTTCAGATACATACTTAGCAGCAGCTGCCGTAGATGTTGTTTGTTCTAATGGGATCCCTCGAAAGCGATAATATAAATATTTATGACATTGTGCAAGAGCATGTGGATGGGAATAAACTGCTTCAATTGAGTCGCTTTGTTCAATTTGTGTTGGATGAACCATAAAATGCTGTTCAATAGGTGAAAGAATTTCCGCTGAAACATGTAATGACACATCATGGAACAAATAATCAATCGTTAAAGGGACTGAACCTTCTAACGCATTTTCTAGCGGAACAACTGCATATTCCACTTCACCATTTGCCACTGCTTCAATACATTCAGGTATTGTTGTAAAAGGTACTAACCATTTATCCATAAATAGTTCTTGGGTAGCTAGATGAGTAAATGACGCTTCTGGACCTAAATAAGCAATACGCGTTTCATAAATGGAAGAAGACATCGAAGGCACCCCTTTACATAATACATACCATACTCTATCAAGTTAAAAAGAATACTAGGATGCTCCAGAACTAATTACTTCAGCAGATTCCACAAAGTCTAGTCGCTTCAATTGATGAATAAAATCATCCAACTGCATCGACATTGCCGTAACATCAAGAGATAACGTGACATTTGCTCTTCCTTGGATAGGTATCGTTTGATGAATCGTTAAAACATTGCATGTGGCTTCTGCCACTGTATGTAGAAGGGTCGCAAGCGTCCCTTTTCGATCTTCTAACTGTAAAAATACAGTTAATATGCGTTCTCTTACAATGGAATGGAATGGAAAGACAGCATCGCGATATTTATAAAAAGCACTGCGTGAAAGATCGACTTGTTTAACAGCATCCCAAATAGAAGCCACTTCGCCGCTCTGCAAAAGTTGCTTAGCATCAAGTGTTTTTTGCATTGCTTCTGTTAGGACATCCTCACGCACTAAAAAATATCGTTGTTCCGATACGTCTTTCATTTAGTCCATCCTCACCTTCTATTCAATAAATTCAAATTCAAACTCAAGTAAACGAACCGTATCTCCATCAACAGCTCCACGTTCACGTAGCGCTTCGTCTACACCCATTCCACGTAATTGACGAGCAAATCGACGGATCGAATCTTCACGAGAGAAATCAGTCATTTTAAATAAGCGTTCGATTGATGAACCACTTAATACGAAAGCACCATCATCATCACGTGATACTTCGAAGCCATCGCTTTCTTTTTTGTGCTTGTACATTACAGTTGCGTCTGATTCTTCATCAGCCATCTCATGAAGCAAGAATTCTCCAGTTACTTCAAGTAAATCTGCAATCGCAAATAAAAGTTCATTTAAACCTTTACGAGATAACGCTGAAATTGGGAACACTTTAACATCTTCCGGAAGTTTTTTACGGAATTCAGCTAAATTTTCTTCTGAATCCGGCATGTCCATTTTATTTGCAACAATTAGTTGAGGACGTTCCGTTAATCGTAAATTGTATTGTTTTAATTCATCATTAATTGTGACATAGTCTTCATATGGATCTCTTCCCTCTAGGCCGGACATATCGATAACATGCACGATCACACGTGTACGTTCAATATGACGCAAGAATTGATGACCCAGACCAACACCTTCACTTGCACCCTCAATTAAACCAGGTAAATCAGCCATCGCAAAGCTTCTTCCATCTTCTGTTTCAACCATTCCCAAATTCGGTACGATGGTTGTAAAATGGTAAGCAGCAATTTTCGGTTTTGCAGCAGATACAACTGATAACAATGTAGATTTCCCTACACTTGGGAAGCCAACTAAGCCGACATCAGCTAATACTTTAAGTTCAAGTACAACTTCAATTTCCTCGCCTGGTTCACCTTTTTCAGATAGTTCAGGTGCTGGATTTTGTGGTGTAGCAAAGCGTGAATTTCCACGACCACCGCGGCCACCTTTAGCAATAACTGCTTGTTGTCCATGCTCCACAAGATCAGCTAACACGGTGCCACCTTCTTCAGTCATCACAACTGTACCTGGTGGAACTTTTACGATTAAATCATCAGCACCTCTACCGTGCATATTCTTACTTTGACCATGATCTCCACGGTTTGCTTTGAAATGTCGCTTATAACGGAAATCCATTAATGTTCGTAAGCCTTCTTCGACTTCGAATATTACATTTCCTCCACGGCCACCATCTCCACCAGCTGGGCCACCATCTGGTACATATTTTTCGCGACGGAATGCTACCATTCCATCTCCGCCATCTCCGCCTTTAATAAATATCTTTACGTGATCGACAAACATCGCTTATCCCTCCTTGCTTTCTTCTATATGAAAACGCCATTTTTCAGTCGTTTTACATTCGTGAGTAATTGTTAAGCCTTGGGTCTCCATCAAGAAATCGTCGCCGAGTTCCCATTTCCCACTTGCTTCAACTGTTAACCTAAATAGATTTTCTGTACTATCAATCCATACACGCAATTCGTGTTCAAAATATGGATTCAATTTTGGCTCTAAGAATTTAGTGAAAAGTTCCAAACTGTCTCGAATCGAAACATCCATTTCATTTTTATAAGGCATTGTAATCTCAGTGCTGACATCAACTTGAAATCCAGGAAAACGCCAATTGGCAGTTTGAAGCCATTCTGAGGTTTTAGGAAGTTGTAATTTAGATAACTCATAAAACACTTTACATTTTTCTGTATAGCTTGCTATGACTTCCCTCGCTTCATCCAATCGAGCAAGATCCATATTCATTTTTATAAGTTGCATTTGATTTAAAAAATCATGACGAGCATGTCGCAATGCATCGTTTACTGAAAAAGGCTTTTCAGTCATAGGTCACTCTCCATTATGCTTTTCTAATTTCTTAAGTATACCAAGAAATAGACCTGTTTTGTTGCAAAAGAAAAAGGACTGCAAACATGCAGTCCTTTGGCTGTTGAATTAAGCTTCTTGAGCTACAGGATATACACTAACTTTTTTCTTGTCGCGGCCATAACGCTCAAAGCGTACTACTCCGTCAACTTTCGCAAAAAGTGTGTCATCTCCACCACGGCCTACGTTTTCACCAGGATAAATTTTTGTTCCGCGTTGACGGTACAAAATTGATCCACCTGAAACGAATTGACCATCAGCGCGTTTAGCGCCAAGGCGTTTTGATTGAGAGTCACGACCATTACGAGTCGATCCTACTCCTTTTTTCGATGCGAAAAACTGAAGATCTAATCTTAACATCATCTGTTCCACCTCCTACTTTTTGAAGGTTATTTTTATATGCTGTGCATAATCATGTTCAATCGTTTGTAAAGAAACAATCATTGCTTGTACAAGTAATTGTACTTGCTCATTTGTTCTTGTATCCAGGTTTTGCGGAAACGAGACTTTGAGAAATCCGCCATCTTGTCCTTGCTGAATATCTGGAGTGATGTTTGTAAGTGACATGATAGCATTTACTGCTCCAAATGAAACAGCAGAAGCACCTGCACAAACTAAATCTTTTCCATGTTCAGCAAAATCAGCATGTCCCTTCATTTCAAAAGAACGAACTTGTTTTGACTGATCTTGTTCAATCGTTACTTGAATCATCAATACCACATCTTTTTCTTACAGGTTAATTTCATCAATCACTAATTTTGTATAAGGTTGACGATGACCTTGTTTACGACGGTAGTTCTTTTTCGCTTTGTATTTGAAAACAGTGATTTTTTTACCACGACCGTTTTTAACGACTGTCGCTTTAACTGTTGCACCTTCCACGAAAGGAACTCCAACTTTAACATTGTCTCCACCTACAAATAGAACTTTGTCAAATGTGAAAACGTCTTCAGCATCCACACCTAATTTTTCGATGTAAATTTCTTGACCTTTTTCAACTTTGATTTGTTTCCCACCAGTTTCGATAATTGCGTACATTTTACTGCACCTCCTCTTAGACTCAGACTCGCCTTTAAATAAGGTGATCTTTTCAGATACTTAAACCTTTTAAGAGCGGTTGTAGTAGCACGGGTGCTACAAACAATAACATTAAAATATTATCACACTTGAGGTCATAGAGTCAACCGCTTTTGAACAATATCCTGAAATGCTGCTTCGTATTTACGATATTGCCATGATTTAATATTTTGATAAGCTATAAAAGCAAATATAAAGATCAAGTGAATTTCGTTTGATACAAATAAAATCAAAAACAATGGTAAAAAAATTGACATCATTAATATCCATTCATACCAATCAGGAACAAGTGCTAATAAAGCTTGTCCGCCATCTAACGGAAGTATCGGTAAACAATTTAAAAATAATATTGTAAATTGGACTTGCATAAAGAAAGCTTGTCCAGGAAACGATAAAAAATTTGCAAGTAATATAAGTAAGGCTGTCGTAAGTGGACCTGAAATTGCAACTAACCATTGGTTATGTTTTGGAGCCTGCCTAAGATTACGTATAATAATTTCTCCACCGTACGGCATTATCGTACAAGATTTAACAGATAGGCCTGTCCATTTTGCTGCAATTAAATGTCCAGATTCATGAATCAATAATGAGACAAAGATAATCGTATAATAAGCAAATTGACCAGTTCCAATCAAAAAGAAAATGAGCGGAATTAATATCGGATGTAATCTAAATCGCATCATGCTATTTAACGGCATCCGATATCCATTCTGACAATGTAGATGGTTGTAAATACTGTCCATCCCGTTCCACTCGAACATACATTGATCCTGGTTGTACCTCGGCAATTAATTCGTTCGTAGCCACTGCTGTATATGGTAAATGTGAGAAGCTTTCTATAAATCCATAAGTCACAGTTTCTCCACTATCATATAAAATTGTCATGGTTTTCCCCGTTTGCTTTGTTTGACCAGTAAACAGAATTAATCCATCTTCACGAGCAACCACTTGAACTGGACTAGTATACGAAACCAAAACACCATCCTGATAAGGTTGCATTGATTCATACGTTTTCATTGAAGGGTGCACAGATGCCGATACCGGAATCACTTCTTCAAGTTTCTCATCACTCATTAACGACATAATCATCTTTCGTGCGTATTGAATATCTTTCCCTTCCTCAAAAAGGGAACGAATCTGTGAATTTCCACCATCACGTTCTTCAATTTGAACCATCCCAATAACTCCTATTGTTAACACACAAGCTACGAACCACTTTTTCTGCCATCTCATCGCTCACCCCTCCTTTTAATGCACTATATGCAACCAAAAGAAAGAGCATGAATGACAAATGCCAAGTTTGATAGATTTATTACTAGACTTGGTACAATTCAGTAAATAAGACACATAAACTTCTCATCCCGTTTCAGGTGGAAGCTATTCTCGGGGCGGTCCGTGAACCTCCTCATTCGCAATGCTCACTGCGGGGTCTCATATGGACCAGTTATTCCCTGAAGTCGCCACCAACACTACACTGAACATAATATTTACTCTAATAAAATCATATGCTCGTAAACCTATGTATTTTAAAATTAAATCTATTAGCTAGTTTTGATCAAAAAATAATCTATCTATGTGTAGACTTTTTAACACCAAAAATGGTAAGTCTAATTCCTCTGAAGACAGATCTATTTCGTTGTAACTTAGCTAACAGAAATGTAGCAGCCTCAATTAACATTCCATAGAGTTAAACAAAAAAATTCCCACAAAGTATATTGTGGGAATGCATCATTATTTTGCAAAAATTGCTTTGATTTTTGAAAATACACCTTTACGCTCTAAATCCATAGACATTAACGGAACCGATTCACCTAAAATACGTCGAGCAATATTTCGGTAACCTAACGCTGCACGATTGGTAGGATCCATAACTACAGGTTCCCCTTTATTTGACGAAGTAATAACGCTTTCGTCATCAACAACAATACCTAATAAATCGATTGATAAATGAGTCGTAATTTCATTAATATCTAAAGCATCTCCAGATTTCATTAAATGTTGGCGAATGCGATTGATAATTAGTTTAGGTGGAGCAATGTCTTCTTGTTCTAACAATCCGATGATACGATCAGCATCTCGAACAGCAGAAATCTCAGGAGTTGTTACGACAATCGCACGATCAGCTCCAGCAATGGCATTTTTATACCCTTGCTCAATACCAGCAGGACAATCAATGACAACATAATCGTAATCGCGTTTTAATTCCGTCACTAATTCTTTCATTTGTTCAGGATTAATAGCGTTTTTGTCAGTCGTCTGTGCTGCGGGTAGTAGAAATAACTTGTCATCAAAACGCTTATCTTTAACTAGTGCTTGGTGCACTTTACAACGACCCTCAATAACGTCAACGAGGTCATAAATGATTCGATTTTCTAAACCTAAAACAACATCTAAATTTCTTAAACCAATGTCAGTGTCAATCAAACAAACTTTCTTGCCTTGAAGTGCTAATGCAGTTCCAAGGTTAGCGGTGGTCGTCGTCTTACCGACCCCCCCTTTCCCTGAAGTTATAACGATGGCTTCTCCCACATCAGCTTCCTCCTTTAAATGTAGATAATTGCGGTCTTAATAGACGTAATTCTTGCAAACGATCAATCGCAATAAAACCATTAGCATGTAAATAAGCACATTCCATTTCAGGTTGTTCCGATAATATGGTTAATTCATCAGTCATAATCTCAAGAGCATCAGCAATCATTAAATGCGTAGCTTCTAACCAAGAAGCAGCAATGACAGCATCTGTGTTACCGTTAGAACCTGCGTGAGCAATCCCTTTTAATCGACCAAGCACGAAAATGTTTCCGCCTGCAACAATTCGACCGTTTGGATTAACGTCACCTACAACAACTAAATCACCTTCAGCTGTAACGACCTGTCCAGATCGAACAATTCCTACATAAGTTTCGGATTGTCGTTCCAAAATTCGTCGATTGCTTTCTTCAACAGAAATCACATCGCTTTGAACTTTAGAAACCCGTAGATGCGGTGAAGTATGAACGCAGGCTATTAATTCTTTGATTTGTTCTTCTGAACAATATCGATGTCCCACTTGTAACAGAACCTCTGCTTGTCCTTCAATACCTTCGTCAGATACTTTGTTTTTAAGCTCTTCAACTATATCAGCGTAAGCGCATTGATCATCTAGACGAAGCACTAGGCCGTCTTTTGTCCCTTTAATATAGACAAGTTGCTTTTTCGTCAAATGCGTCACCTCACGCGTAAAATTCGAATTTATGATGGTTGGTTCAAACGTTGAATGAACCTTGCATTTATTAAATACTTAAATGCCCATCCTAGCATAATTAGAAAAATAGAATTGGCAATCATCGTTGGAATCAGTTTTCCATAAACAAAATTGCTGATGGACATATCAGTTAGTCCGATTAATAAGAAAAATTGATATAAAACAAACTCAAGCAAAACTACCAACAATAATGACAATGTGGTTGTAACCAATAAATGTTGTTGAATATATCTAACAATGAAACTCGCAATTAAACATATTAATGGATATAAAAATGAATACAATCCAATAATATCAATGTAAGTCACATCATACAATAGACCAAATATTAAACCGTAAATCATAGCAACATTCCGGCTATAGTAAATCGAGATGAAAATTAAGTACATAATTAAGAATCGAGGGACTAGAAAACGGTATTCTCCATACAATTCAATTGGAGAAAACAAGCCAAATACTGGTTCTAAAAAAAACAAAACAATGGCGATAAGAGGAACGACGAATCGAATCATGAAGGATCCTCTTCTTTTTCTGCTTCCTCTTCATTAATAACTTCCCCATCCATTCCACTTGTACTAGGCATTGATCTCTTGGCTACCATTACATGATCTAATAATGCAAAGTCTGCCGCTGGTTTGATGTACGCCATTTTAGTTAAGCCAAAATCATCGGTTGTTACTTCAGTAATCTCCCCAATATATAACCCTTCTGGGAAGATTCCACCTAATCCTGATGACATAACTTTTTGTCCTGCTTTAATTTCAATATTTGAATCAATTCGTTTAAGAATCAATTCGTTTCTTTCATCATCATACCCTTCAATTAAACCGAACACTTTTTTCTCTCCATCGACTGTTACCATAGCAGAGACACGATAATTAGGGTTTTGAGTCGATAACAACTCTACTGTTGATGTAAACGATGTTGTTAAAAACACTTTACCAATTAACCCTTGAGAAGTCATGACCGCCATATTAACCTCAACACCATGAATTGTCCCTTTATCAAGTACAACTTTTTCTTCCCACTGATCGGGGTTTCTTGCGATAACTGTTGCTTGAATCGGCTCATATTTTCGAAGGTTTTCTTCTTTGTCTACAATTTCCCGTAATGTCGAATTCTCTAATGTTAAAACATTTACGTCAGCCTGCAATTTAGCAAACTCTTCTAAACGACTTTTTAATCGCTTGTTCTCATCGTAAGTATTTAACAAAGAATCAACATTTTCGAAAACACCTGTTATGTATTGCGTTGGTTTAGAGAAAATAGATTGTCCAAAACCAACTACATCTTTAATAAATTGTTCAGGTAAAGTAGCATGATCACGATCTCTGAGAGAGAAACTGATCAATGCCACAAGAAAAATCACCCCGACAAGCAACATAATCAATCGCTTATTCGAAAAAAATTGCGGCATTGGAGTAAACCTCCTTAATGTTTAGACTGTTGTCGAATGACATTCATATGATCTAAAGCCATACCTGTACCAATTGCCACACAGTCTAAGGGGTTTTCTGCGATAAAGACTGGCATACTCGTTTGGTCGCTAATTACTTTATCTAGATTTTTAAGAAGTGCTCCACCGCCAGTTAGGACGATTCCTCGTTCCATGACATCAGCTGATAATTCAGGAGGAGTTTGTTCCAACGTTTTTTTTACACCTTCAATGATTGCTGCTACTGACTCTTTAAGAGCGTCAGCAATTTCTTGTGATGTAATTTCAATGGTTTTAGGTAATCCAGTAACTAAATCACGACCACGAATTTCCATAGTTTCGATATTTTCTATCACTTTAGCAGATCCAATTTCCATTTTAATAGCTTCAGAAGTTCTTTCACCAATTGTTAAATTGTACGTTTTACGAATATAACCTGAGATGGCATGATCCATTGCGTCCCCAGCTACACGGACTGATTCACTAGTTACAATCCCACCAAGAGATATAACAGCTACTTCAGTTGTTCCACCACCAATGTCGACAACCATACTACCTGTAGGTTCCCATACTGGTAAGTTCGATCCGATTGCAGCTGCAAATGGTTCTTCAATCGTAACAGCTTCACGCGCACCCGCTTGCCTTGCTGCATCAATAACTGCACGTTGCTCAACTGAAGTAATTCCATAAGGTACACAAATCATGACGTTCGGTTTTTTCCATGATCCACCAGCAACTTTCATAGCCTCTTTTAAATAATACTGAATCATAGCAGTTGTGATATCAAAATCAGCTATAACCCCATCCTTCATCGGACGAATTGCAACAATCGAACCTGGTGTTCGACCTATCATATTTCTAGCATCTTTACCAACAGCGACGATATCGCCATTATTTGTATTTTTAGCTACTACTGAAGGTTCGCGTAAAACGATCCCTTTTCCTTTAATAAATACCAAAGTATTTGCTGTGCCAAGGTCAATCCCGACATCTTTTGCTCCAAATCCAAACACGTAATTTTCTTCCTTTCTATCCTTAGCCAGTTGTTCTCAGCTTACTTGAAATCATAACTTTCATTATAACGGATAAATAAAGAAAATTATAGTGTCACATGTACCCCTTTTCTTTTAAGCTAATGAATTGATGGTCACCAATGATTACATGGTCTAATAATTCGATCCCCATAATTTTTCCAGCTTCCTGTAATCTTTTCGTCACTTCAATATCTTCTGGAGATGGTGAAGGATTGCCTGAAGGGTGATTATGAGCACATATGATGGAGGCAGCTGAACGCTTTACAGCTTCCCTAAAAATTTCGCGTGGATGAACAATACTGGCATTTAAACTGCCGATAAATATAGTTTGTCTATGCAAAACTTGATTTTTCACATTCATGAAAAGAACAACAAAATTTTCTTGTTTTAATGACGTCATGTCTGCCATTAAAAAAGTAGCCGCATCCTTAGGTGAACGAACTGTAAATTTTCCATCTGTTTTTTGCTGAGCTAAACGTCTTCCTAACTCAATTGCGGCTAATAATTGAACCCCTTTTGCTTCCCCAATACCTTTAACTGCAGTCATCTCTTCAATTGTCGCAGTCTTTAATTCATGAAGTTGTTCAAAATAGGTTAAAACACGGTTTGCTAAATGAAGAACGGATTCTTGTTTCGTACCCGTTCTTAAAAGAATCGCGATTAATTCTTGATTAGATAAACTTTCCGCACCTTGCCTAATTAAACGTTCTCGCGGTCGATCGGCTTCATGAACATCTCGAATCATTAATGTCGGGAAGATTTCAGTTGTCATAAGATTCAACCTCGTCACCAAAGGAAATTAAACTTAGAGACTTCAGCTCTTTAAAAAGTTTTCCAATTGGTAATCCTACAACATTATGATAATCCCCTACAATCTTTTCTACAAAAAAACCTCCAGCACCTTGGATGCCATAGCCTCCTGCCTTATCTGCTCCTTCTCCGCTTTCCACATAACTTTGAATCCACTCTTCCGATAAAGGATAAAATTGAACATTTGTTTGTTCAAAGAATGTATGACATTTTCCTGAATAAAAAATCGAAACACCTGTATATACTGTGTGAATATTTCCAGATAACCTTTTTAAATATTCACTGGCGATTTTTTTATCGATTGGTTTATATAAAGGGTCTTCATTCAAAAAGACAATTGTATCTGCGCTTATAACAATGGCATCTTGATATTTTTCCGCAACTGGTAAACCTTTAGCCATTGCCGTGTTACATACTTTTTCTCCAGGTGTCCCTCCAAGTATATTAGATTCATCAACCTCAACTGTCTTTACTTTAAAAGGTACTTCTAACAATGATAGTAATTCAAATCTTCTGGGTGAAGCACTTGCTAATATGAGTGGTCTTTTAGTCGTTAATTTGATATCAAACATCTCCTTTTTGACATCATACAAAATCACACAGGAAATGAAAATTAATCGTAAATGGAGATAACTTAAAAACCAAGGTATTTTGGGTATTAAAATTCAATTTTAAGACATCCATTTTGTGTTCCGTAATGTGATAATAGCTGTGCACGAACAACATTCATTTCCTTTGAAAGCGTAGATATTGCTGCAATATTCGACTTCCAGTCTTCAGGAATCTTAACGCTCGCTTCTACCCCTTCAAAATAAAATTTTGAGCGATTTGTTTCGCTAAGCAAAAGAGGTATATTTTTCAGATGATCTTCCGTACAACCAGATGCTGATAATTGAAAAGGCTTAACAAAAGAATCTTTGCTTTCCGCATTTTTCACTTCAGCTTCTATAACACTTACGGCAGACCATACATAATATTTATCCTCTGCTAAAATAACAGCTGAAGATGCTAACGTTGGATTCGTCTGCATCAAATGTGCTGCAGCTTCAGCCGTTGAAAAGACGCCATACTGTTTTGCATAAAAGGGAAATACGGTTTTATCATCCGTTGGTGCAACAACAGGTTCTACTTCTTCTTTTTCTTCTACAGGCGTGACTAATTCTGGTGTATCCACCTTTCGAATATCTTGCCACTGAATTAAAAGTGCAAACAAACCGATGGATACAGCTCCAATTAAAAAACCGTGGAGAAGTGCTAGTGTGTAAGAAAACTTTGAAAATGTTCTAGAAATCCGCATATGGTCACCTCATTTTTCTCCACCCTATCACGTCGCCCATAAAAAAAGACGAGACTCATGTCGTCTCGTCAAAAAAAGTTTTCGTCTTATATAAACAAATTTGTATACCATTCGAGTATTATATCTCCATAAAAATAAACAATCAGTCCGGCTACTGCAATTGAAGGTCCAAAAGGTACTGGCGTTTTCTTATCGGCATTTTTTATTTTTAATTGAATAAAACCAGCAATCATCCCAATAAAAGCAGCCACAAATAAGGTCAGTAAGGTCGGAATCATTCCGAGCACCCAGCCAATCACAAAGAACAGTTTTATGTCGCCTCCACCCATGCCACCTTTCGACAAAATAGCAATTAAAAATAAAATACCAAATCCTATTAAGGCACCAACCACACTATCCCACCATGGAGTGAGTGGCGAAATTGTTCTAGTAAGTATTAACAGAACCCCAAAGAAAATTAATATCTTATCAGGAATTAACATATAAGCTATATCTGAAACGCTGATGATGACTAACATAGAAATGCAAAGGAGAGCAACAATTAATTCTTTAGAGAATCCTAGTTTTAGATACGCTATTGAAAATAGAAAGCCCGTACATAATTCCATCACCGGGTAGATCCAGTCAATTTTATGTCCACAACTACGACATTTTCCCTTTAGAAAAATATAAGAAAACACGGGAATCAAATCTAAAATTGTTAATCTCCTATTACAATTTGAACAAGTTGAAGGAGGATTGACAATAGATTGTTTTTTTGGAACCCTTAAACCAACAACATTAAAAAAGGAACCAAATAGTAACCCATACAAGAAAAAGAATATGGAAATTGTGATTGTCATAATAAACCTCAATTCATTAATAGGAAGGGATTCGTAAAATTTCTCCGACAAATACAGTATTCACTTTTTTATTATTCGCTTTCATGATAATGGTTTCACCATTTCGATTGCCGTAATAATCCATTGAAATTGAAAATAAGGTTTCCCCATTTTTAACAACATGACTTTTTTCGGGAGGTTGTTGTGTTGATACAGGTTGTTCTGTGACCTCAGAAGGAGGTTCTAAAACTACTTCCTGTTCAGTTATCTCAGAAATACTTGGCTCACTTGAAGAATTGCTATTACCATCTGAGGAACTAATCGTTTCATTTACTTCTGTAACATCATGTAAAGGATTAATTTTCTCCGCTTCTTCTGAAGACGTAGAATTATCCTTCTTTATCGGTAAGTTGATATCAGGCGCATAATACGTCACAAGTTGAATGGAATAGTTAAATAAATCTTCCATTGGACCTACTCTTTCTTCCCCTTCACTAAATCCTGTAAACGCAAATGCTTCAATAGAATAAATTCTATTTAGCTTTTCCATTTCTTCTAGGAACAGCAACATACTCTCATAATCTTTCGATTGAATTTCAAGCTCAACAACAATTGTTTTTATACTAGGGGAAGCTGGAACAGGTTCCTTTTGTTGAACTGTGTCATCACTAATACTAACCAATTCTGTATCTGATTCAGATGTTGAAACTTCTTCATTTTCAACCTCAGTTGATTGTTCATTTATCAAGGCATCATATTGAAAGACAATTGAGTCTAATAATGTGTCAGAGGC
Source organism: Paenisporosarcina sp. (assembly GCA_041605715.1). GTDB lineage: Bacteria > Bacillota > Bacilli > Bacillales_A > Planococcaceae > Paenisporosarcina. The sequence goes on along the minus strand of JBFIXW010000009.1, from coordinate 2,388 downwards.
TAAAGCCGATTTTTCCAAGTCTAATATAATGGATTCTTCTTCTCTAGTAATAGGCACTTTTTGGGTTAAAAGAGTAATTTCACTCTCTAAAATAGAAACAGGTTCTTCATTAACGGGTTCAATAACCTCTGTTTTTTGACTTTGTATTTTTAAAAGCTCAATACGCTCATTTGTTGGTCTTACTAATAAAAAATAAAATAAAACGCCTACAATAAATAGTGCACTAAACACACCTATAATCACTTGCCAATGTTTTCGTTCAAATACAATCATGGAGACCCCTCCTGTTTGGAATCAAGGTCTTTCAATGCAACTTGATTTAACAAAATCGAATACACCGCAATGGTCCTAGGTTGAATAAATGTTTTTTCATTAACAGCATTTTCTTGTGTAAGCGTATCTTTTGTAACAGATAAAATTCTCGCTTCATTTATGAATGGGGATTGTTGAATTGAAGTTAAATAGAAAGCTGCTTCAGCATGATTATCAAATTGAACCTCTAATTCTATTGAATCATTAATATATACAAAAGAGGTGAAATACCCACGAACTGGTAGTTTTTTTGATAACTCTACTAGTATTGCAATTTTTGAATACGGCTGAGTTGATGCCCATTCTACTGCGGATTTATATTTATCAAACTCAACAACAAATGGATCCTCATTGACTGTTACGGGAATTGAAACTTGCGTTGCAATCATATTTTCCAAGTTCTCAACTTGTTGATGTTTTTGCTGATAAATTGACCATAACCAGGCCAATATACACAATACAAGAATAACTAAAAAAACCGAGATAATTAGCCACTCTTTCGGTTTAGTTTTAGTTTGTATTAGATTGATATCGACATGTCGCATATGTAATACCCCTTTTATTTCCAAGAAAGGCCAATTAACTCTGCAAAAGAGTGTGGAATCTTATACCCTGTTTTCGTTCCCCAGGATTGTTCATGTAAGAGAAACGCATTAATGGCTTCAGAATCAGCATAACTTTCTTTCAACTCAAGTAAATGAGGATGATCACCAGCTAAACAAATTGTATCAATTTTTTGTTTACCCTGTTTTAGATTAAATTGATAAAATGATTGCAATCGATCTATTTCTTTTTTTATCGTATTCATGTGCTCTGTAAATACAACATCGTTAACTGGTGTTTCTATGTATTGATATCCAGTTCTTGATTCAAAAGCAGTGAACTGAGAAGGCGATGCTAAATTAAAAGTACGGACATAAATCGGTTCATGTTTGAAAAACATGCTCAATTGCACTACATCGAGTTCAGCATGAATCATTAATATGTTTTGTTGATCTGTTAAATGAAATTGTTTTAAAAATAGCCTATAAAGATTTAAAAAAGGGACATCCATTACTACTGGACGAAGCTTAGCCTGTGATAAAATGGCAACCATTTTATTGACCTCTTCTTCTGGGACCGCAAGTGCACGTACTTCTCTCTCTCCATCAACTTCTTCCGCCCCTACGATCTCAATGATTGGATCCTGGAATGGTAATTGGAAAGAATCTCCTAACGCCATATAAAGACTACCTTTTAACTCCTCCAACGGAACACTGAGTGGTAACTTGGAGGTACGTAGAAGCAAATCATGAGAAGAAAAAGAAATAAACGTTTTTTTGCCAGTCAACTTATATTGCTTAACAATAGATTTTAGAGCTCGTAAAATTTCTTCTTCTTGAACGATCTCACCTTTATCCACCCATCCATCTTGGATTAATCGTTGAATGACATGAGTAAATTGGTGCTTTCGATTGCCGACCAATATTCGGATATATCGTTTCGTGAAGGTAATAAACACAGCTGGATGATTTCCCCAATAAGTCGTCAAATCGTCGTCACCTCATATTCTATATGTATTTACTATAATAGCCCTCTGCTTAAAAGCAAAGGGCTATTATTTAAATTACTCGATTACTTATTAAATATTTTAGCTTTACCATCTTCATTCAACTCTTTTTCAGTTGCAGGTGCAGATGATTTACCAACTTTACTTTTAGAACCGTCTAAGTAAATAGAGTATTTGTTAGTTGTAGAATTCTTTTTCACATAACTCGCATCAGTATATGTAGTTGAATCAGAATCAGGATCTTTTGGAATCGCATCTAGGAATCCTTCCGATTCCAAAACGGATAATTTAACACCTTTTTTTCCTAACAAATCCGTTTTAACTATTTGATTATTAGAGACATCGGCTAGTTTTGCAGCGTTTATGATTAGGAAAGCATTCGAAATATGTGCATCTTTTTTGGAATTATCAATAATTCCACTAACTGAAGGTACTGCAATAGCTGCAATAATTCCTAAAATCACGACTACTGCTAAAAGTTCAATTAACGTGAACCCTTTTTGATTCTTAAATTGCTTTAACAACTT
>JBFIXW010000008.1:0-42201 GCA_041605715.1 Paenisporosarcina sp. | reverse complement strand
TGCCCGCATCGCTTGGCAGGTGTTTCTGTTTCGGTGAGTAGTGGCTCAGTTAGAGGTTTGTGGATCTTGGTTAGAATTATGGCGATCTCAGTTAGAAAAATGACCATCTCAGTTAGAATTTTCGTCATCTCAGTTGTAATTGTTTCGGAAAATCGTCCTCCAACCTAGCATATCCAACAGCAAAGGCTGCGGAAGCAGAGCGTGCAGCCCCAAATAGCCCTGCCCGCTTCGCTTGGCAGGTGTTTCTGTTTCGGTGAGTGGTGGCTCAGTTAGAACTTTGGCGATCTCAGTTAGAAAAATAACCATCTCAGTTAGAATTTTTGCCATCTCAGTTGTAATTGTTAATTAGTGGAATTTTGATGAACTCAAATAAAAGCTGCTCCCTGCAAAAGAGGGAACAGCTGAGATTCATTACTTACCTTTAAATTGAGGTTTGCGTTTTTCACTGAATGCCATTAGTGCTTCGACACGGTCTTCAGTTGGAATCGTCATTTCATATGCTTTTCGTTCAATATGTAATCCTGTTTGTAAGTCTGCGTTCATCCCATGTTTAATTGCAAATTTGGCTTGTTGTAAGGCAACTGGTCCATTTGCAAGCATCATATCTGCAAATTTCCCTGTTTCTTCTAGTAAGCTCTCTTTTGCAACTACTTTCGTTAAAATACCATAAGATAGAGCTTCTTCAGCGTTTAGACGACGTGCTGTCAAAATTAATTCCATTGCTCTTGATTCTCCGATTAGTCTTGGTAAACGTTGCGTTCCTCCTGCCCCAGGTATAATCGCTAAACTCGTTTCTGTTAATCCAAGGGTGATATCATGAGCAGCAATTCGGAAGTCACAAGATAGTGCGAGCTCCATACCGCCTCCAAATGCATAGCCGTTCATCATAGCGATTGTCGGTTGAGGAAGACTTTCGATGGATGAAAAAACCTCACCTATTTTGTATATATTACGCTTCACTTGTTGTTCAGTTAATGTTTTACGTTCCTTTAAGTCAGCACCAACACTAAATGCTTTTTCGCCAGCTCCCGTAAATATAACCACGCGAATATCTGGGTTAATTCGAATCGCTTCAGTTACTTGCCCAAGCTCTCTCAACATTTCATAATTAAACGCGTTCATCGAATCAGGTCGGTTTAACGTGATAATTGCCAAGTTTCCATTCTGTTCATAACGAATGCCTTCCATTTTGTATCCTCCTTAGTTTGTTCACATTTCAGAAAACTTTTCTCCTACAAAACATATCACTTTTTGGACCTTGTTACCATCAGTCTCTATAATGAATTGAAAAGGAGGCGACTGACATGGAACGAATTACGTTGTACCGGATTTTTCTTATTGTGTGGATGTCTGTGAAATTCTTTGTACAAGTCACGTTTTTTCAGCGCCGCTACAAAGGACGTTGGACATCAGCTACTGATGTGAAATGGGAAAGGCTAGTCACTAAACAAGCGAAAGAATATAAACGAACCGCTTTGAAAATCGGTGGGCTGATGATTAAGATGGGGCAGTTTTTGTCCACTCGTGCAGATATTATGCCCCCTTCATTTTTAGCAGAGCTTGAAGGTCTAACAGATCGTGTACCTTCAGTACCATGGGAAAAGGCATTAGTTTTATTAGAAGAAGAATGGAATGTGGTACATACCGATTATTTATCTTTCCTATCGGATAAACCGGTAGCTTCGGCTTCTATTGGAGAAGTGTATAAAGGAAAATTGCTCGATGGTACGACAGTTGCGATTAAAATACAGCGACCTGATATCGACCGAATTTTACGAGCTGATTTTCGAGCGATGAAAATTGTGATTTGGCTTGCAAAGAAATTCACATCTTTTGGAAAACAAATTGATTTCAATCTTTTATATAGCGAAATGGTGGAAACGATTGGAGCAGAGCTGAATTTCTTGCAAGAACTTCGAAATGGACGTCAGTTTGCCGATCGTTTTGAAGATATGCCTGGCGTGGTATTTCCGGTTTATTTCGATGAATTATCTACGAGACGTGTACTTGTGATGGAGTGGATCGAAGGTGCTCGAGTAACCGATCTGGCTTTTATTGAACGAAATGAAATTAACCGCGGAATACTTTCAGAAAGACTTTTCCGTCTATTTTTAGAGCAAGTATTAGATGGAGGACAGTTCCATGCTGATCCTCACGGAGGAAACATCTTATTGAAATCAGACGGTACCATTGTGTTGATTGATTTTGGGATGGTAGGTTCTATTTCACAAAGTGATTCTCGTTCAGTCTTAAAAGTAGTCGAGGGGATTATTTTCAAACAATATGATCAAGTGTTAGATGGGTTAGAGGAGCTCCGGTTTTTACTGCCAAATGCCGATCGTCGCTTGCTAGCGGATTCTATTTCTCGTGTAGTTGCTGCATATGAGACGGAAGAATTAACTCAAATGGATAGCTTTGTTGTTGACCGTCTCCTAGATGATTTGCGCTTAATTGTTCGGACTCAACCTGTACAATTGCCAGCTGAATTTGCGTTCTTTGGTCGTGCAGTTTCTACATTTGTAGGTGTTTTGCATGTTTTAGATCCGAAAGTAGATTTACTGGCGATAGCGAAACCTCGTGTTATGGAATGGGCGTCTATGCAGAAAGAAAATGGCGGTGTATTTTCGAAAGAAGATGTCTTGCGACTTGCTTTAAATGCCATTGGACCTCTACGTCAGTTCCCTCAGAAAGTGATCACATATTTGGAAGAACCGACTCGAATGCGGGAGTATGAGATGAGCCGTGATGCTTTACGAAGAGATGAACGTATGTTGCTTCAAACTCGAATGTTTGCAGGAATCATCGGAATTTTAGCGATGACTTCTACACTATTTAGTATTTGGACAGTCCATGAACCTTTGTTAATAACTTCTGTATCAATTTTCACTATCTCTATTTGGGTATTTAATATGGAAAACAGAAAAAATAAATAGGATTATTTAGGACTTTTTGGTATACTATACCTATCAATTTTAGTAAATGAGGCGCATAAATGGAGATATTTATTGGTCGTCAACCCATATTTGACCGTGCAGAAAAAATTTATGCCTACGAGCTATTATATCGAGATAGTGATTTAAATTCCTTTCCTCAAGTTGATGGTGACCACGCAACAATGGAGGTTCTCATCAATTCTTTTTTAACGATGGGCTTAGATGACTTATCGAATGGTCGACCGTGTTTTATTAATTTTACGGATAACTTATTACATGAACCAATTTTCGATACACTTGACTCGAAACATATTGTTATTGAGATCCTTGAAAATGTTAAAATAACCCCTTCATTGATCAGCAGTATCCGTCAGTTGAAATATAAAGGATTTAGAATTGCTCTTGATGATTTTGTTTTAACGAAAGAAATTCTTCAAGCGCTAGAAATTTTTTCATTAGTAGATTTTATAAAAATAGATTTTATGGGAACTACTCCATCTGAACGAAAAGTTATTGAAGTGTTTATTAAATCCAATTATCCACATATTCATTTATTAGCTGAAAAAGTGGAAACGCGTGCTGAGTTTGAAGAAGCTATTATAGCAGGTTATCATCTTTTTCAAGGATACTTTTTCGCAAAACCTCACATTATCCAAGGAAAAGATATTCCAGCGAACTTGGCTACCTATTTCCGCATTATCGGTTTAATAAGTCAAGAACAGGCTAACGTGTCCCACATTTCGGATTTAATAGAACGTGATGTGTCATTATCTTTTAAGTTATTAAAACTTATTAATGCTTCACGTTCAAAAAATAAAGTGAGATCGATTAAACAGGCAGTTGTCGTTTTAGGATTAACAGAATTACATAAATGGATTTATATTTTGGCAATGCGTGAAACCATGAGAGATGAGCTAGATTTCAGCAGAAATGCACTGATTGTGTCGTCTTTATTCCGGGCGAAATTCTGTGAATTGCTAGCAAAGTATAATCGAAAAGAGAATTCTTCAGAGTATTTCCTAACAGGCATGTTTTCATTAATAGATTCGCTTTTACACAAACCATTTAGTCAAATCATGCAACAACTACCTTTATCAAATCAAGTTGTCGACACTTTGGTTGGGAACTACACGGAAATGTCCGATTATCTAAACCTTGCAGTAGCTTTCGATCAATTAGATTGGATACGAATTCAACTTTTTGCGGAGAAATTAGACTTAACGGAAGAACAACTTCGCCAAGCCTATAACCAAGCCATGCGCTGGTCTAGTCAAATGGCTTAAGCTATCCTCGATTGAGGGTAGCTTTTTCTTTCATTAAAACCAGTGAGGTGAAAAAGACTTGAATTTATCTGAATTTCAAGAGACATTACATGCGTTATTTGATAAACAGTTATGGCACGATCATGAAGGTGACTTTGGGTTTCTAAACAGATCTAACACGTCTATTAATAAAGTAGGTTATTGCACAAATTTAACAACTGCAACAATTGAACAAGCGATTATACATAAAATAGATTTGATGATTACACATCATGACGCCTGGGATTTTATTTATGGATTAAAAGATGAATGTATGAAGTTGCTAACTCAACATAATATCAGTCACTATTTCATTCACGGACCTTTAGATTATGTGGGATTTGGTACGTGTACGTCATTAATGAAAGTACTAGAAGTGGACACGATTATAAAGTATTCCACCTTTCAAGGTGATAGCATTCCAGGAGTAGGAGAGTATACAAAACCGATTCCTTTTGAACGGTTTGCAGAAAAAATGCAAACCACTTTAAAAGAACCGGTTCGCGTATGGAAAAATAATCAGCAAGAGATTAAACGTGTCGGCATTTTAACAGGTGCAGGCAACTCTACCAACCATATAAAATCGGCGTTAGATAATGGGTGCGATACATATATAACTGGAGAGGTTAATTTGTATACGATCCAATATGCACATTTGGTTGGAGTCAACCTTTTTGTCGGTAGCCATACCTTCACTGAAATTTTTGGGGTTCAAACATTAGTAAAGAAAATACATGAATCTTATCCAACTTTACAGATGATACAACTTTTTGAGCCACATGATGAATTAAACCATTCAATGAATAGATTTTAGGGGGGATGTATATATGTTTGCCGTAAATGTAGAAGCTGCTATTTTTAAAGAAGACAAATGGCTCTTAATTAGGCGAAGTGAAAACGAAGAACATGCTGGAGGTTGTCTATCTTTGGTTGGTGGTCAGGTGGATAAAGAAAGTGCTGCTTCTTCAGACATTTTAGAAAGAACATTAATTCGAGAAGTCGATGAAGAAATTGGGATTGATGTTTCGAACTTGAGCTATGTGAATAGTTCTTCATTCATCACTGATTCGGGTATCCACGTTGTAGATATCGTATTTCTTTGCAAAGGATTTGTTGGCGAAGCATTTGCAAAAAGTAGTGATGAAGTGGATGAAATAGTCTGGATGACAACACAAGAAATTCTAAACCATGCAGACCTGCCTGTTTATTTGAAAGGAAATATTAAGTTAGCAGATCGGTTAAAAAGCGAACATCTAGCTTTTACTAGGACCTGAAAAGGTCTTTTTATTTTGAATAAAATCTCATTCAAGTAGACTTGAAGTGAGACAGGACAAGGGTTTGTGAAAGAAAAAGTAATTATTGCCACTTGTATTTTCGAAAAAATAGGATACACTAAAAATACGAACAAACGTTCCTAAAGGAGGCCGGAGCATGCCACTCATTCCAGCAGAGAGTTTACCCCATTTCGAAAATATGATTTACTTGCCAATGGTTTTGACGGTTTTGGAGCGGGATCGCGAAATTGTGGAAAAAGGACCTTTTAAATTGAAAAGACCTTATGTCGCAATGATTGATCAAGCAGTAAAGGAGGCTCAACGTGAGTTGAAAGATACGAAATTGTATCTCCGCCAAAAGAACATGAAAATCATCCGAGGCAACCGCGATGATACCTTCACCGAATATGTCTTCTTTTACGGCGGTTACGAAGAACACCGTCGCTACCTAAATGTCCGGCTGCGCAATCGTGTAGAGGAACTTCTTGGCGTGTATTTGGTCAAGATGAAACAAGTTAATTGAGCATTAGTATATGTTGAAAAGTGCTCTCTATAATTTGTGGAGGGTATAAAATTAACTGTTACACTTGATTGAAATAGAAGGTGGTCGGTGATTTCTTGCGCTTTCTGGGGACGAAATGCAAGCCTCTAAGTTCAGCGTGCTTTGTTTTTTCGCAGAAGCCTGCAGAGATAGCCAATCACTTTCCAACTAAAAAAATTTGAAGAGTCATGCTTATATAGAAGCAATCATACTATGAGCGAAATTGACATCTATATTTATAATGACAACTATTTCTGTTGATTGGAATGGTTGGGCAACTTCGGCGGAATCAGCAGATGGTTTGTGCACCGAAAGCGAAGCGGCAGGTGCAAGAACTGAAGATCCTGAACTAAGTAGCACGAGGTGGCTGAAGTCTTGTCCGCGGAAAGCGTACCTCGCAATGAAACCAAAACTTTCTATTTGTATACAACCTTAAAAGTCCTTTCTATAAGCATAGGAAGGACTTTTACCTTTAACGAGTAAGTTTAACGCTTTGGCATGATGCGACTTTGTAAATATGTAACTGGAGGCTGCGAAAATGGTTTTTGAATATGTTGACGAGTTTTTTGGAAATGGTTCATAAGAAAGTGACAAAGAACAAATTGTCTGCACATCGTGGTATACGAAACGTTGACTGGAATCACACGTGTATTCGTGAAATGTACGAGGCATTGTCCAAGTGAGTTTTGAGAGTAATACTCGACAGCAGAAAAAGCAATCCATATATTACTGTCTGAATCTGGAGAAAGTGTCGGCATCATGATGAGAGGGTGACCGAAATCATGTGAAAGAATAATTGGGATCTTATGTAAGTTTCCAATGGCTTCTTTAGAAAAAAATGTGGCGTGCTTATAAGAGGTACCATAAAAAATGAGTGACTTTTTAATAATGTTAATGGGTTTCATTTTTACAATAAACTCAGCATGGTTTTCAATGACACGTGTACATAGCTTGTGTTCAATCCAAATTGGTTCGAGTGAAACGGTATTGAATGAAACGAGGTAATTCGATGCAACAGACAATTGAGTGTTCAAATATTCACATCCCCTTTTTTAGCCTACAAACCCTATTATAGAGAAATTTGGAAATTCTGCAATATTAATTAACTAAAAAATGAAAATATTCAAATGAAATATAATGAATTTTCAGAAAAAACATTTGCAACTTTACTGCTTTATTATCTATAATAGAAAAAAGGCATCCGAGGTGAATGCGATGGATAAATATTATTCTTATGCTGATTTTCTGAAAGCCATGGGACGGAGTCAAACGGTTACTGAAGCAGAAAAGCTGCTGAATGAGATTTATATGGATTTATTTTTAAACCATGTGCATCGGGAGCAGCGAAAAGAGAGATTATTTACATTAATTGATGATGCACTTGATCAAAAAAACAAAGGTTCCTTTAACGCTTTTGTGCAAGAACTTCAAGAACTTCAATGTGAGAGTGAAGTTATTTAACCTAATATTTCCTTCAGTTTATCCGTTCTTTGCGAAGAACGGATTTTTGCTTGTACGGATTAGAAAGTATAAATTGACGGATAATAGTAAAAGAAAGACACAGCTTTCACCAGTTTCGGTGCGAGTTGTGTCTTTCTAAATTTAACAAAAAACATACGTTCGCTTTTTATTCGTAAAGAAAAAGGGAATATGATAAGCTGAAGGTATAAATAATAATCGGAATTCAGAGCAGAGATTGCTTTATTATAGGAGGAATTGATATCGTACAGTCATTTGATTTACAAGCTCCTTATCGACCAGATGGAGATCAGCCTCAAGCCATTAAAGAATTAATACAAGGACTTGAAGATGGAAAAAAATATCAAACTTTACTTGGAGCAACGGGAACAGGGAAAACATTCACTGTTTCGAATGTCGTGAAAGAAATCAAGCGTCCCACGTTAGTTATGGCCCACAATAAAACATTGGCAGGCCAATTGTATAGTGAGTTTAAAGAATTCTTTCCAAATAATGCAGTTGAATACTTTGTTAGTTTTTATGATTACTATCAACCAGAAGCCTATGTGCCGCAAACCGATACGTACATTGAAAAAGATTCGAGTATAAATGAAGAAATTGATAAGCTGCGTCACTCAGCTACCTCTGCATTATTTGAAAGAGAAGACGTATTAATCGTCGCTTCCGTGTCGTGCATATACGGACTCGGTAATCCAGAAGAATATAGAGAAATGGTCTTATCCCTTCGAAAAGGAATGGAAATTGAACGCAATCAACTTTTGAGAAAATTGGTTGATATTCAGTATGAGAGAAACGATGTGAATTTTGTCCGAGGTAAGTTCCGCGTTCGAGGAGATGTTGTCGAGATTTTCCCGGCTTCTCGCGATGAACGTTGTATTCGTATTGAGTTTTTTGGGGATGAAGTAGATCGTATTCGTGAAGTAGATGCTCTAACTGGCGAAATTATCGGTGAACGTGAACATGTTGCTATATTTCCAAATTCCCATTTCGTAACACGTGAAGAAAAACTCGTCAAAGCTATCGAAAACATTGAGGTTGAACTAGAAGAACAGTTGAAAATTATGAGGGCTGAGGACAAGCTACTTGAAGCACAACGACTTGAACAACGGACTCGCTATGATTTAGAAATGATGCGAGAAATGGGCTTTTGTTCAGGAATCGAAAACTACTCTCGTCATTTAACTTTACGTGAACCTGGTGCAACTCCTTATACATTGCTTGATTACTTTCCAGATGATTTCTTGTTAGTAGTAGATGAAAGTCACGTGACGTTACCACAGGTTCGAGGTATGTTCAACGGTGACCAAGCTCGTAAAAAAGTATTGGTTGATCACGGATTCCGTTTACCATCTGCCATGGATAATCGTCCATTAACGTTCCAAGAATTTGAAGGTCATATGAAACAAGCGATATTTGTATCTGCCACACCGGGACCGTATGAGTTAGAACACACGCCGGAAATGGTCGAACAAATCATCCGTCCAACTGGGCTACTTGACCCAACGATTGAAGTTCGCCCAATCGAAGGACAAATTGATGATTTAATAGAAGAAATTCGTAAGCGAACTGAGAAGAATGAGCGCGTACTAGTAACGACGCTTACGAAAAAAATGTCCGAAGATCTTTCGGCTTACCTAAAAGAAATTGGGGTAAAAGTAAACTATCTCCATTCAGAAATAAAAACGTTAGAACGAATTGAAATTATTCGTGAGCTTCGAATGGGTGTGTACGATGTCTTAATAGGCATAAACTTATTAAGAGAAGGACTAGATATTCCAGAGGTATCACTTGTTACCATCTTAGACGCTGATAAAGAAGGGTTTTTACGTTCTGAACGTTCACTCATTCAAACGATTGGACGTGCTGCCCGTAACTCAAATGGTCATGTCATTATGTACGCGGATCGTATGACGGATTCGATGACCAAAGCGATTGGCGAAACAGAACGCCGACGCACAATGCAGAAAGAATATAATGAAAAACATGGTAAGACACCGACAACGATTCAGAAAGCGATTCGCGATGTAATTCGTGCATCACACGATTCTGAAGAAACGGTAACATATATGGAAAAAGTAACAAAAGGAAAGAAACTCACAAAAGACGAGAAGGCAACGCTCTTATTAACCCTCGAAAAAGAAATGAAAGATGCAGCAAAAGCATTAGATTTCGAGCGTGCAGCAGAATTGCGTGACACCATTTTGGAACTGAAAGTGGAAGGATGATTGAATTTGAAAAACCAGGAAATACGTATAGAAGGTGCTCGTGCACATAATTTGAAAAATCTATCTTTATCGATTCCACGTGATAAGCTCGTCGTTATGACGGGTTTATCAGGTTCCGGAAAATCATCTTTAGCATTTGATACGATATATGCAGAAGGTCAACGTCGTTATGTTGAATCACTTTCTGCGTATGCTAGACAGTTTTTAGGTCAAATGGACAAGCCAGAAGTTGACTCCATTGAGGGCTTATCGCCAGCCATTTCAATCGATCAAAAAACGACGAGCCGTAATCCGCGTTCAACAGTGGGGACAGTAACGGAAATTTATGATTATTTGCGACTATTGTATGCACGTGTAGGAAAACCCATATGTCCAAATCACGGGATTGAAATTACTTCCCAAACAATTGAGCAAATGGTAGATCGCTTACTCGAGTTTCCAGAAAAAACACGCATGCAAATTCTCGCTCCCATTGTTTCGGGTCGTAAAGGAACACATGCCAAAATGTTGGAAGATGTTAAAAAGCAAGGTTATGTAAGGGTTCGTGTAAATGGTGATTTAATGGACTTAGACGATGACATTCAATTAGAGAAAAATAAAAAGCACGATATTGAAATTGTCATTGACCGAATTGTGATGAAAGAAGATATCGCTCCACGTCTTGCTGACTCTTTGGAATCGGCACTACGTCTAGCAGATGGACGAGTACTGATCGATGTTATGGAGCATGAAGAGATTTTATTTAGTGAACATCATGCATGCCCTATTTGTGGATTCTCAATTGGTGAACTAGAACCACGTATGTTTTCATTTAACAGTCCTTTTGGTGCATGCCCAGAATGTGATGGTTTAGGAACAAAACTCGAGGTGGATCCAGAATTAGTCGTTCCTGATTGGTCCATATCTCTTAAAAAGGGGGCCATAGCCCCTTGGGAGCCAACGAGTTCGCAATATTACCCACAATTATTAGAAGCAGTATGTAAGCATTATAAAATTGATATGTCTGTTCCAGTTGAAGAACTACCAAAAGAACAAATGGATAAAATTTTATATGGTTCAGGGTCAGATAAAATTAGATTTAGATATGAGAATGATTTTGGACAAGTGCGAGACAACGCTATTCATTTTGAAGGAGTTATTCCAAATATTGAACGTCGATATAAAGAAACATCATCTGATTACATCCGTGATCAAATGGAAAAGTACATGGCGCAACAAGATTGCCCAACATGTAAAGGTTACCGTTTAAAACCTGAAACATTAGCAGTGAAGGTTGATTCAATTCATATTGGGAAAGTCACAGAATTTTCGATAGAAGAAGCCGATAAATTCTTTGATCAATTGCGCTTGTCTGAAAAAGATATGCAAATTGCAAAGATGATTTTACGTGAAATTCGAGAACGTTTAGGATTTTTAATTAATGTTGGATTGGATTATTTAACTTTAAGCCGTGCAGCTGGAACGTTATCTGGAGGAGAAGCTCAACGTATACGATTAGCTACGCAAATTGGGTCACGTCTAACAGGCGTGCTATACATTTTGGATGAGCCATCGATCGGATTGCATCAACGAGATAATGATCGCTTGATTGCTACATTAAAAAATATGAGGGATATAGGCAATACATTAATCGTTGTTGAACATGATGAAGATACAATGATGGCAGCTGATTATTTAATAGACATAGGTCCGGGTGCTGGTGTCCATGGTGGAGAAATCGTGGCATCTGGAACACCTGAGCAAGTCATGAAAAGTAAAAAATCTTTAACTGGCCAGTATTTGAGTGGAAAGAAATTCATTCCGCTTCCAATTGAACGTAGAAAGCCAGATGGACGCATGATTTCGATAAAAGGTGCAACTGAAAATAATTTAAAAAATGTATCAGTTGATATTCCACTAGGTGTTTTCACATCAATAACAGGCGTTTCTGGATCAGGGAAAAGTACATTAATCAATGAGATTTTACATAAATCTCTCGCCCAAAAACTGAATCGTGCCAAAGCAAAACCTGGTCAACATAAAGAAATTACGGGTGTGGAAGCACTTGAAAAAGTAATCGATATCGATCAATCACCTATTGGTCGTACACCTAGATCAAATCCAGCGACCTATACAGGCGTATTTGACGATATTCGGGACGTCTTTGCTTCAACGAATGAAGCGAAAGTTCGAGGTTATCTTAAAGGACGATTTAGCTTTAATGTAAAAGGCGGTCGTTGTGAAGCATGTCGCGGTGATGGAATCATTAAAATTGAAATGCATTTCTTACCGGATGTTTATGTACCATGTGAAATCTGTCATGGGAAGCGCTATAACCGTGAAACACTAGAAGTTCGATATAAAGGTCAAAATATCGCAGAGATACTAAAGATGACTATTGAAGATGCAACGAAATTCTTTGAAAACATTCCAAAGATACAACGAAAACTACAAACGATTGTTGATGTTGGTCTTGGTTACATGGAATTAGGACAACCAGCAACGACTTTATCGGGCGGGGAAGCCCAGCGCGTTAAACTTGCTTCAGAATTACACAAACGTTCAAATGGTAAGTCTTTTTATATTTTGGATGAGCCTACAACTGGTTTGCATGCCCATGACATTGCTCGTTTGCTGATTGTTTTGCAAAGACTTGTAGAAAATGGAGATACGGTGGTAGTCATTGAACATAATTTAGATGTGATTAAAACATCTGATTATATTATTGACCTAGGACCTGAAGGCGGAGACAAAGGTGGAACGATTTTAGCGGTTGGGACACCGGAAGAAATTGCGAAAGTCAAAAAATCATATACAGGTCATTATTTAAAACCTGTACTTGAGCGCGAGCGAAAACGAATGGATGTAGAATTAGAGAAAGCCTCTAAGAAGAAAACAAAAAAAGTCCCAGTAGAAGCAAAATGAAACTTTTTATCTTCTAATTCGTATGTATAAGGGAATAGAAAGGTACGCCTAAAAGCAACCTTAGAGGAGGTCAATAATATGCAAGAAGAACGTAAACGCATTTTAGACTTAGTTGAAAAAGGTTCGATTTCTGCTCAAGAAGCGTTAGTATTGCTAGAGGCTCTAGGAAATGAAACGGGTAATACGACTGGTCCTACTAAACAGGTGGAACAGCCGACTCATTCAAGTCACTCCAACAAAGAATCACAAACGAAAAGTTCAGCATCATCTCAAGCAGATGATTTCATGGAAGATATTAAACGTGATTTTTCACAATTTGGCGATCGAATCATGCAAGTAATGCAATCAGCCGTTGGAAAGATGAAATCATTTGATTTTGATATGCCTTTTGGTGAACCAATGGAGTTTCACCACACCATCCACAAAGGAGAAGTGGATTTTAACAACATTTCAGCGGATTTAGCCAATGGGAAGTTAGAGATTTATCCATCACAAAACGGGAAGCTGCGAGCAGAATGTCACGTAAAAGTCTACAGATCTTCTTCTGAAGAAGAAGGGAAAAGAGAATTCCATGACAAGTTTGTCTTTGTAGTAGATCAACAAAAATTACGTATTATTAGTGATTTGAAAACGACTTCCGTAAATATTGTTCTCTATATACCTAAAGCAAAATACGACTCTATTTCAGTGCGATTGTTTAATGGTGCATTCAATGGGAAACACCTTGAAACGGACCGTTTAAAAGTGAAAACTGCGAACGGGAAGATTGAACTTAAGGATTGTTCAATCGAGGACGGAGAAATCCAAACAGCGAATGGGGCTATTCTTGTAAAAGATGCAAAAGGAAATAAAATCGATGCCGAAACAATTAATGGGCGCATTTATATTGATGGGGTTCTGAAAAATATTGAAGCACAATCTGTGAATGGTCATGTGGCATTAACGACAAAAAATACAGAAGCTACTAAAATTGAAGGTCTTGCAGTAGCAGGATCCGTAGAAATTTACGTTCCATCTTCCGTTGCTTTACAAGGTGAAGTATCATCGAACTTTGGCAAAATGGATGTTGCTTTGCCAGATGTAACGAGATTAAATGAACAAGACCATTTCTTGCAAAAAAATATTCGTTTTACAAAAGAACTTGAAGGTTCATCTGCTCCTTTGTATATCAAAGGTGAAGCGAAGACTGGCTCAATCTTAGTCCGCTACATTAGTTCTGAATAAACAAGTAAAAAACCCGAATCGATCAATCGATTCGGGTTTTTCCTTTCCCTAACATTGTTTCGTTATTTCTATAAAACGTTGAACTCCATTTGAGATTCCATCAGCACATTGTTGCTGATACATCGGATTTTTTAATAACTTCATTTCTTGTTTATTCGTCATAAAACCGCATTCTACTAACACTGCAGGCATATTCGTTTCTCGCAAAACTGCGAAGTTTCCTTGTTTGATTCCCCTGTTTATACGACCTGTTGACTTGATCATCTCTTGATGAATCAACGCAGCAAAACTCCTTGTGACACTTCTCGCGTTTAACCATATAAAGGTTTCAATCCCATTTACTTCATTCCATTGTGTACCAAATGCGTTTGCATGTATGGAAATGAATAAATCTGCTTTCATGCGATTAGCTAAGGTGATCCGCTCATTTAAAGGAACATCTCGATTTATATCGTGTGAAAACATACATAGGACATTCTGGCTTTGCAAGTTCTTTTTGAGTACCCTTGCGACCGCTTCATTGAACTCGAATTCTCTTAACTGACCGTCTGGTGAACGTTTACCAGGGGTGTGTGGTCCATGACCTGCATCAATAATGATTTTGAACATTTATCAACCCTCCTCTTTCCTATATAGAAAGGAATTTAAGAAAAGGGACAAGTTGAGTTAAAATTATTTCATTTCACGGTAGTCATGCTAAAATATGAAACATGAAGAATGATTCGAAATTCGAAGAAAGCAGGTGATTTTTTGGTTCAAGTTTCCACCAAGGACGTCAAAGAAATGTTTGAATTAAGTCTAGTCAGCGGACAGGAAGGCATTGGACGTCATATCTCAGTTAGTGATATTTCTAGACCTGGACTTGAGATGGCCGGTTATTTCACCCATTATCCTGCTAACCGTGTACAGTTATTAGGTAAAACGGAATTATCTTTTTTTGATATGCTCTTGCCCCATGAACGATTGGAGCGAATGAAAAAACTATGTTCACCTGAAACACCTGCCATTATTATTTCGCATGGCATGAATGTTCCAGAAGAGTTGAAAAAAGCAGCGAATGAGGAAAATGTACCGGTATTAACAACTAAAATGCCGACCACACGCTTTTCAAGTTTACTGACTAATTATCTTGAAAGTAAACTAGCTCCAACGACTGCTGTTCATGGCGTATTGGTCGATGTATATGGAGTAGGTGTATTAATTACCGGGAAGAGTGGCGTAGGTAAAAGTGAAACTGCGTTGGAATTAGTAAAACGTGGGCATCGCTTAGTCGCAGATGATTGTGTAGAAATAAGACAAGAAGCTGAAAACACTCTTGTCGGAACCGCACCAAAACTGATTGAACATTTACTTGAGATTCGTGGAGTAGGTATTATCGATATCATGACCTTATTTGGTGCAAGTGCAATTCGTAGCTTTAAACGTATTTCCCTCGTTATAGACTTAGAAATTTGGGATGCGAACAAAACGTATGATCGACTTGGGTTAGATGAAGAGAAAATGAAAATCATCGATACAGATTTGACCAAGTTCACCATTCCTGTTCGTCCAGGACGTAACTTAGCTGTTATTATTGAAGTAGCATCTATGAACCACCGTTTAAAACGAATGGGCGTAAATGCAGCAGAAGAATTTTCAAATCGATTAAACGATGTCATCAGTCAAAATGAGGATGCTTCTTATTAATAAGAGTGATTAGCGTTTTACATTAATAAATAAAACGTCCAGGTTATTTTGAAGTATAGATCCTCGTGATATGAAGAAACTCAGAAGTTTTACTGAATATCAAAAAGTATATTGTAAATGGTTTTGTTTTTAATTGACTCTATAAAAGAGTTAAACAAAAGTTGTGTTTTTATCATTTGTTCAGTGTAGCGGAAGGTGGTGACTCCAGCGGAATTAGCGGGTCCAGGTGAGACCCCGCAGTGAGCTTGCGAATGAGGAGGCTCACGGACCGCCCGCGGAAAGCGTCCACCTGAAGCGGAACCACATAATGACTAGCAATTGGATATTTTTCTTTTCTTATTAGAATTAAGAAATGAAAAATTAATAAACAGAACTAACTAAATAGAGAGCTTTGGAAGGAGAACAACATGAATTTTTTACTAGGAGCAATTGATCCGATCGCCTTTTCACTCGGACCAATTGATGTACGTTGGTATGGCGTTATAATCGCAACAGGTATCGTTATTGCCTTTTTAGTTGCACAAAAAGAGATGGTGAAGCGTGGCTTTCACCCTGATTTCTTAACAGATGTATTAATTTGGGCAGTTCCGTTAGCCATTTTAGGCGCAAGATTATACTATGTATTATTTAAATGGGAATTCTACGCTCAAAATCCAGGAAAGATTCTTCAGATTTGGGAAGGCGGCTTAGCTATACATGGTGCTTTAATCGTTTCATTTATTGTCGCCTATGTATTTACGAAAAAGAGAGATGTATCATTTCTAAAGCTTGCCGATATGACTGCACCAAGTATTTTAATCGGGCAAACGGTTGGTCGTTGGGGGAACTTTATGAACCAAGAAGCACATGGCGGAGAAGTTTCGAGGTCGTTTTTAGAAAATTTGTTCTTACCTGACTGGATCATTAATCAAATGTATATTGATGGGACTTATTATCACCCAACTTTTTTATATGAATCATTGTGGAATTTTACGGGTGTTATGATCATGATTGCACTACGACGTGTTAACTTACTTCGTGGCGAAATGTTTTTATTTTATATCATGTGGTATTCCTTCGGACGCTTCTTTATAGAAGGAATGAGAACGGACAGTTTGTATTTAATCGGTGAGTTACGCACCGCACAAGTGGTATCCATTATTGGTTTTGCTGTGGCGTTAATAGTCGTAATTTATAGAAGAGTAATGGTGAAAAATACAGCACGCTATAAAGATGCATAAAGAGTGAGGATGTTCAATCATGTCAACTATTAAAAAGGGGTTATTGGTAGGTTTTCAAACAACATGGACACTTAGCAAAATTATA
Source organism: Paenisporosarcina sp. (assembly GCA_041605715.1). GTDB lineage: Bacteria > Bacillota > Bacilli > Bacillales_A > Planococcaceae > Paenisporosarcina. The sequence goes on along the minus strand of JBFIXW010000008.1, from coordinate 25,329 downwards.
TTTCCTATTACTCTAATCCTTGTAATCTTGCAATTCACACCAATTCTTCCGTGGGTTATTAATCTCGTTTCCCCCATTATGAGTGTGTTTGGATTAAGAGGAGAAGCAGCGATTCCCTTAGTTTTAGGTAACTTCCTAAATCTGTACGCTGGAATTGCAGGTATTTTATCACTTGAATTAACCGTTAAAGAAGTTTTTATATTAGCAGTGATGCTTTCTTTTTCACATAATTTATTTATTGAAACGGCCGTGGCATTAAAGGTTGGTGTGAAATTGTGGGTCGTGTTGTTAGTACGTTTAGGTCTAGCCTCAATCTCAGCGATTGTTATTAACCTCGTTTGGTCAGGTGGTTCTGAGGTTGCTACATACGGAATGGCACCCAAAGTAATAGCAGTGCCGGATGGATGGTTTGAAATCATAGTACTAGGATTGCAGAAAGCAAGCTTCGGCGTTGTACAACTAGCTTTGGTCGTGATTCCACTTATGGTGATTATTCAATACCTGAAAGACCGAAACTATTTACAACGTATCTCAGAAAAATTAATACCATTAACGAAAGTATTAGGAATTGCGCCAAATGCTTCGATGACACTTGTGTCAGGATTGGTCATCGGTCTAGCTTTTGGGGCAGGTGTTATGATTCAAGCTGTTAGAGAAGATGGGGTCAGTAAAAAAGACGCCACACTTGTTTTTATCTTTTTAGTCGCGTGTCATGCCATAGTTGAGGATACGCTTATATTTATTCCTCTAGGTATTCCGATTTTGCCTTTATTTTTCTTAAGACTTTTCACTGCCTTTGTATTAACCATTGTGGTAGCAACGGTTTGGAGACGAGCGGAACAAACTAAACAAAAGGAAGTGTTTAACTCATGAATAAACAACCAATAACGACACTTCTTTTCGATTTTGACGGAACCTTATTAGATACGAACGATTTGATTATTCAAACCTTCTTAAGTGTTTTAGGAAATCGATACCCTGGACGATTTACAAAAGAAGATTGTCTGCATTTTATTGGACCTTCATTACAGCAAACCTTTGACGAGATTGATGAATCTTTGTCTGAAGAATTAATTAAAGAGTATCGTACATTAAACCTTGAACTGCATGACAATCTAGTTGTTGAGTATGATGGAGTGGCAGAAACAGTACGATTGTTAAAAGCTCGCGGAGTTAAAATGGCTATTGTCTCTACTAAAAAGAGGGACAATATTTTACGTGGTTTAAAATGGATGGGTATTGAAGATGTATTTGAAGTGGTGATTGGATTAGATGATGTGGTAAATCCAAAACCGGATCCTGAACCCATTCTTCTTGCTTTGTCACGGTTAAATGCCTCAAAAGATGAAGCGATTATGATTGGTGATAATTATCATGATATCGAAGGTGGGCAAAATGCTGGTGTTCGAACAGCAGGTGTTGCATGGACAGCTAAAGGTGAGGAGTATTTAGCTTCATTTAATCCAACCTACATGTTACAGCACATTTCTGACTTACTTCTAATGGTTGAAGGACAGAAGGTATGAGAAGAACAGAACGGTTTCCTGTAAAAGGAGCAAATTCCTTATGGCATATTTATCAGACAGTGCCATTTTTAAAGGTCATGAAGAATTTCATTGTTATTCAACTAGGTCGATACAGTCCTTCACTTCCATTCAAAAATTGGCTGTATCGCACATTTTTAAAAATGAAGGTGGGGGATCAAACCTCCTTTGCTCTTATGGTGATGCCCGATGTAATGTTCCCCGAGCGTATATCAATAGGTGAGAATTCAATAATCGGTTACAATACAACTATATTGGCACATGAATATCTAATTGATGAATATAGAATTGGTGATGTGGTCATAGGTGATCGTGTATTAATAGGTGCCAATTCGACCATATTACCAGGAGTGCATATCGGCAATGATGCCATCGTTTCTGCAGCAACCCTCGTTCACCAAGACGTACCTGCAGGAAGTTTTGTCGGTGGGAATCCAATGAAGATCATTTATACCGCTGAAGAAATGCTAAAGCGAAATCATATACAACTAGAAAAGACTTTATGAAGAGAATTTACTCACTTCATAAGGTCTTTTTTCAGGACCTATAGGGTATAAGAATTAGATAGCATTCTAATTTAAAATCTTAGCTTGTATTAGTTTAGATATAAGCAATGATTTATTAATTGACTGTGACCCATGTATACGATAAAATAGTTTTTATTTCAGTGTAGTAGTATGCTAGTGTGGTAAAGTAAATTATCCTTATTTTAGGAAGTGAGACCATTCATGACACCAATACAAAAATTCGAAAAACCACTAGGTATGAGAGATTCATTCCCTTTAATAAATGAACAAAAAGAAAGAGTACGTGATATCGGAAGAACCTTTTTCCAGTCAAGAGGTTTTGATTTTATCAAAACACCAACCGTTGAATATTATGAAACAATTGGAAAGGCTTCAGCAATTGGAGATTCATCGCTATTCAAGTTAGTAGATCGACAAGGAGAAACATTGGTTCTGCGACCAGATATGACAACGCCAATTGTGAGAGTCGCGACATCAAAATTACTAAGAGAGCAGATTCCGTTACGGCTCGCTTACTTTGCTAACGTTTTTCGCGCGCAAGAGCATGAGGGGGGGAGACCGGCTGAATTTGAACAGATGGGTGTAGAACTCATTGGAGATTCATCGGTTTATGCAGATGCTGAAATGATCTTAACTGCTGCTGACTTTGTCAGTGAGTTAGGGGTTCGAAATTACCGTTTAACGGTTGGACACGCGGGCTTATTGCACACCATTTTAACGGAACTCACACATTCAGAAGAACAAGTGAAAGAGTTGCGTGATTTACTTGTGAATAAAAATTTAGTTGGATTTGAAGAACAAATAAACAAATATGATTTATCCGAAGAAGCGAAAGAATACTTTTTCGAATTTCTGACACAAGCGTCGAATATGCAATCGATTGAACAGCTACGTCCTTATATAGATGAAGCCAACCTTAACCAAGTCGAAATGTTTACGTATTTAAATAAATTATCATTGATACTCGAGCAAGCCGGACTTTCTGACAAAGTAACCTATGATTTAACGTTAACAAGTGAAATGAGCTATTATTCGGGTATGCTTTTTGAAGTGTTTGCGAGTGGATCTGGTTTTGCGATAGGTAATGGGGGGCGTTATGACGGTTTATTGAAAGAATTCAATTCACCAGTTGGTGCCACAGGATTTGGTTTGCGTGTCGACCGCTTACTTGAAGTGTTGATTCCAACAAAAAATACAACCACACATACACTCATTTTCTTTGACACCTGCCATTACACGGAGGCAATTCAAAAAGCAAAAGCATTGAGAGATGAAGGCATTCGGACAACCCTTCAGTTTGCTGAAAGTGTGGAAGACAAACAGGCACTTCAAGAACATTTCAGCCAAGTCATATGGCTGGTAGAAGGAGAGAACCCTAATGAGTGAATTAACCATTGCCATGCCAAAAGGACGGATTTTTGAAGAAGCATATGTTCTCCTTCAAAAAGCAGGGTTTCAACTTCCTGACGATTTAGAAGAATCTAGAAAATTAATAGTTGAAGCTCCTGGAGAGAATATACGATTTATATTAGCCAAACCGATGGATGTTCCGATTTATGTAGAACATGGGGTTGCAGATATAGGAATTGCGGGTAAAGATGTTTTACTTGAACAAAAGCGCATTGTACATGAACTATTGGATTTGAAAATTAGTCAGTGTTATATAGCAACTGCTGGTCTTCCAAACACAATAATGAACGAAATCGCACCACGTGTAGCAACCAAGTATCCAGAGATTGCTTCTACTTTTTATAAAGAAAAAGGGGAGCAAGTTGAAATCATTGGGTTAAACGGATCGATTGAATTAGCCCCAATGATTGGGTTAGCTGATCGCATTGTTGATATTGTTTCAACAGGTCGTACGTTACAAGAAAATGGTCTTGTTGAATATGAACATATCGTCGATGTCACATCGAGACTTATTGCGAATCCAGTGAGTTATCGTTTAAAAAGTGAGCGTATTCGAGATATGGTGAAACGGTTAAAAGAGTCAATGAAGTAGGGAGTGAAAGAAATGAAAATCGTTTCATTAGCAAAAAGTATTTCTTTGAGACGGCCTTTAGAGATGGGTAATATGGAGCAACTTAAAACCGTCAGAGGTGTATTAGCGGATGTTCAAAGTCGAGGAGACGAGGCAATTGCTGAATACAGTGAGAAATGGGATGGCGTGAAACTGGAGGAATTTCGTGTCTCGCAAGATGAAATAAAGAATGCAAAAGAGCATTTTGATGCTGTTTTATTTAATGATTTAACAGAAGCTGCAGCTAACATTCGTCTTTTCCATGAACAACAAAAGCGTTCTTCTTATGAAGTGGATGTAAGTCACGGTTCTTTTATTGGTCAGCGCATTAATCCTTTAGATGCCGTAGGTTTGTATGTTCCTGGTGGATCAGCCGCTTATCCTTCATCCGTCTTAATGAATGTTATACCTGCTCAAGTAGCTGGAGTGAAACGAATTGTCATTGTCTCTCCTCCAAACAACCAAGGTATTTTACCTGATGCTGTTTTAGTAGCGGCATCTATTCTTGGGATAGACGAGATTTACAAGATAGGTGGAGCGCAAGCCATTGCAGCACTTGCCTATGGAACAGATACCATAAAGCCTGTAGACAAAATAACGGGTCCAGGAAATGTGTTTGTGGCTCTTGCAAAACGAGAAGTGTTTGGTGAAGTTGCTATCGATATGATTGCTGGACCAAGTGAAATAGCGATCATTGCGGATGAAACAGCTTACGCAGATGAAGTAGCAGCGGACTTATTATCTCAAGCGGAACACGATCCGATGGCCTGTCCTATTTTACTAACCACCAGTGAATTTTTCGCTTCAGAAGTTGCACAAGAAGTTGAAAGACAGCTAAGGACATTACCTCGTGAAGATATTGCGCGCGCTTCAATTGAGAATTTCGGGTGTATCTATATTGCCGAGTCCATGTCGCAAATTGTGGAAGCAGTCAATCAGTTAGCACCTGAACATTTAGAAATCATGACGACTGAACCGCATGATGTGGCAGTTCGAATTCGTCATGCTGGTGCTATTTTTATTGGCCGATACAGCTCTGAACCAGTTGGCGATTACTTTGCAGGAACGAATCATGTGTTGCCGACAAATAGTACTGCTCGATTTTCGAGTCCGTTGTCGGTTGACGATTTCATTAAAAAAACAAGCATTATCTACTATACAAAAGAGACGTGGCAACAACATGTGGACAAAATTGCGAGACTAGCAAGAATGGAAGGTTTAGAAGCACATGCGAGAGCCGTCGAATCTAGAAGATGGAATAAAGGAGTGGATCAATCATGACGAGGGAAGCAACTATAGACCGAAAAACTAATGAAACTCAAGTGAAAGTTTCACTAAACTTAGATGGAGAAGGACAAGCGAAAATTGACACTGGCGTTCCATTTTTGGATCATATGCTAGATCTTTTTATAAAACACGGGTTGTTTAACGCCACAATTGAAGCTTCAGGGGATACACATATAGATGATCACCATACAACAGAGGATATTGGAATTGTGTTGGGTCAAGTGGTGAAAGAAGCTTTGGGAGATAAAAAGGGAATACGCCGTTATGGAAATGCATTTGTACCGATGGATGATGCTTTAGCACAAGTCGTCATTGATTGTTCCAATCGTCCACATTTAGAATTTCGTGCAACTTTCCCAACTCAAAAGGTAGGTAATTTTGATACAGAATTAGTTCATGAATTTTTATGGAAGTTTGCACTAGAAGCTCGTATGAATGTTCATGTGATCGTTCACTATGGTCATAATACACATCACATGATTGAAGCAATCTTCAAAGCGCTTGCAAGAGCACTTGATGAAGCGGTAACAATTGACGAGAGAGTGAAAGGTGTTCCTTCTACAAAAGGGTTGTTAACATGAAGATTGGTGTAATCGATTATGGAATGGGCAATTTATATAGTGTTGAACAAGCCTTATTGCGTTTAGGTTGTGACGTTACGATTACGTCTGACCGAGATGTGTTAGATCAAATGGACGGTTATTTACTGCCAGGTGTTGGCGCATTTCCAGATGCCATGGAGAGACTAAATGAACTTGGCTTAGCGGATTATATCAAAGGATTGGCAACGTTAAATAAACCATTGCTAGGCATTTGTTTAGGAATGCAGCTGTTATATGAACAGAGTAATGAAAATGGGACTACAAAAGGGTTAAACCTTTTAAAGGGTGAAATTAAACGGTTTGAAGAATTAGACTCTCAGCAAAGAAAGGTTCGGATTCCTCATATGGGATGGAATCCTTTGTCTTTTGTCCACCAGACCGATTGGTTGCGTGACTTAGCAAAAGAAGAGTCCACTCATGTGTATTTTGTACACTCGTATTTAGCTCAAAACACAAAGCAAAGCGAAGTACTGGCAAGTGCGACTTACGCGGGACAGCTTGTTCCAGGACTTGTGCAAAAAGATGCCATTATGGGTATGCAATTCCATCCAGAGAAATCCGGACCATTCGGTAAATATTTGCTTGCAGAGTGGGTTCGATACGTAAAGGAAAGGAGTTCGTCAAAATGAGTGCACTTGAACTATATCCTGCAATCGATATGCGCGGCGGAAAATGCGTGCGTTTATATAAAGGTGATTACAATCAAGAAACGATTTATGCAGATTCACCATTTGAAATGGCTAAAACATTTGCAAGTCAAGGTGCAAAGTGGATTCATATGGTCGATTTAGATGGTGCAAGAGATGGCAAACGAATTCATGATGAAGATGTGATACGAGCTGCCACAGAGTTAGGTGTAAATGTGCAAATTGGTGGAGGAATACGCTCTGAAGATGATGTGAAACATTATCTTGACCAAGGCGTAGCACGAGTAATCATCGGAAGTCTTGCCGTGCAGCAACCTGAATTAGCAGCATCTTTTATTGATAAGTTCGGTGCAGACAAAATTGTGATAGGTATTGATGCTAAAAATGGGATGGTCGCTACTCATGGATGGATTGAGACTTCTTCTAAGTCTGCGATTGAAGTAGGTCAGTATTTTGCTGAGCGTGGTGCAAAAACGTTCATTTTTACAGATATTGCAACGGACGGAACATTAATGGGACCAAATCTATTAGCGAATGAGCTGCTCGCTGAAGCAACTGGTGCTGAGGTGATTGTTTCGGGTGGAATTAGCTCACTTGCAGATGTGAAGGCTGTTGCCAAAGTTTCGAAAGGATCTACGATTAATGGTGTAATCATTGGAAAAGCCATTTACGAAAATCGCTTTACTTTACCTGAGGCTTTAACAGAGGTGTCAACATGTTAACGAAACGTATCATTCCTTGTTTAGATGTCAAAGAAGGCCGTGTAGTCAAAGGCATACAATTCGTTTCACTCCGTGACGCGGGAGATCCAGTTGAGTTAGCTAAGTTTTATGATGAGCAAGGCGCAGACGAACTGGTTTTTTTAGATATTTCAGCTTCACATGAAGGAAAAGAAACGATGATTGATGTGGTTAGACAAACCGCCACCGAACTAGCAATTCCTTTTACAGTTGGTGGGGGTATTCGCACCTTAGAAGATATGAAGAAAATGCTTCGTGCAGGGGCGGACAAAGTATCTGTGAATACATCAGCGATTGAACGTCCTGAACTAATTTCTGAAGGTGCAGCATTCTTTGGATCGCAATGCATCGTAGTTGCGATTGATGCCAAATGGTCGGACGTGGATGACACCTGGATGGTTTATACACATGGAGGACGTAAAAGAACTGAACTCACGGTAGTGGGATGGGCTCAAGAAGCGACACGTTTAGGTGCGGGAGAGATTTTATTAACTTCGATGAATCAAGATGGAGAGAAAAAAGGCTTTGACTTAGCTTTAACGAAAGCTGTTCGTGAAGCGGTTTCTGTTCCTGTTATTGCGAGTGGAGGAGCGGGTAATGCAGAGCATTTTTATAATGTTTTTACTGAGGTTGATGTTGACGCTGCCTTAGCTGCTTCTATTTTTCATTATAAGGAAACGAGTGTTCAAGAAGTGAAAAGCTTTTTAAAAGAGAAAGGTGTGTCTGTTAGATGACTGAATTCAACATTCAATCGATTCAATTTAATGAGCAAGGACTTGTACCGGTAGTCGTTCAACATGCACAAACAAAAGAAGTCTTAACTGTTGCTTATATGAACCAAGAGTCCTTAGAAAAAACCATTGCTACAAAGGAAACATGGTTTTATAGCCGTTCGCGAAAAGAGTTATGGAACAAAGGTGCGACTAGTGGGAATAAACAGCAAGTGATTTCTATTCGCACAGACTGTGATCAAGATGCATTAGTTGTAGAGGTGATACCTAGGGGACCGGCATGTCATACGGGAGAAACAACTTGTTTCCATCAAGATGTTTTAACACCCGATGAAAAAGTGGGAAGCTTTGGCATTTTAGCGGATTTAGTACAAGTGATTCAAGAACGTGAAAAAACAATGCCTGAAGGTGCATATACGACGTATTTGTTTGAAAAAGGTGTTGATAAAATTGGGAAGAAAATAGGGGAAGAGGCAACTGAAGTGGTGATTGCAGCTAAAAATAGAGATGCGCAAGAATTGCAATGGGAAGCCGCAGATTTGCTTTATCACTTATTAGTTTTACTTCAAGAACAAAAAGTAGATTTGTATGAAGTGCTCGAAGTTTTACAAAAACGCCATGAGAGTAAATAATTGTCTAATGTGCTATAATAGCAAGATACTGAAAAGGGACTGATAAAGTTCCTTTTCATTTTTTCGGAGGCATTTATTTGGAGAATAAGCGTAAAAAACCTAAAAAAGAAAATGTAGTATCGTTTATACCTACTGGCGAGTACTACTATCAAAAAGCGCTTCAAGCTCTCAATCGCGAACAGTTTGACAAGGCGCATAAATATTTGAAAAGAGCAGCGGAACTCAGTCCTGATGATCCGCTTATTTTGATGCAATTTGCGATAGTTGAAATGGAACTGGAAAATTACGATCTAGCTTTAGAGCTGCTCCAAAGTGCTCATAGTTTAGATCCTAATGAAACAGAAATTATTTTCTTCTTAGCAGAAGTGTATGCTCATTTAGGCTTAATTGTTGAGGCTCGAAAATACGCAACTAAGTATACAGAGATGGACGTAAGTGGCGTATATGCTGAAGAAGCAATGGAAATCATTGATTTTGCAGAACAAGAAGATTGGCCGCTTTTTGAAGACGATTCAATTGATAGTGATAATCTTTATATACAAGAAAAAGCTAGAAAAATGATGGAGCAAGGCAATTTTGACCAAGCAGTGGAAGTACTTGAAAAACTCATTGAAGAAAATCCGGAGTTTTGGGCGGCATATAATAATTTAGCGCTCGCTTATTTTTACATTGGTGAAGTCGATCAAGCAAAAGCTTTATTGCACCAAGTATTAGAAGAGAACACAGGGAATTTACATGCGTTATGTAATTTAACTGTGGTTCACTATTATGAAAAAGATGAAGAAGAATTGAATCATTTACTTGCGATGTTAAGTAAAATACAACCGTATTTAATTGAACATCGTTATAAGCTTGGGGCAACTTTCGCTTTAGTTGGTCGTTACGAAGATGCTTTTAAGTGGTTGCGTTCTTTGCAGAAAAAAGGGTACGAGGGCGATCCAGGGTTTTATTTTTGGTTATCTCACTCTGCGTATTTTTCAGGGCACGAAGACATTGCACGACAAACGTGGAAACTTCTAACTCAAATAGATCCAGATAAAGAAGGATTAGAGCCATGGTCAGGTCAAAAAGATGGGGATACTCAAACTGGCATGGAGCACAATCGAGATTTCATTGTTGAAAAGCTTGAAAATGCTTATCGCAGTGAGCGAATGTTCGGTCTCTTTCTTCTTGGTAAAACATCACATAAGCAAGAAATTTTGTCCCATCCTGAGTGGATTCGAGTAGAATCTTATTCTTCGATGGAAAAATGGTTACTGGCACATTCATTAGGTCATTCATTTGATACCAAAAATGATAGTGAGCGTTCGTTTTTACGTGCGGTTGAAGCGACAGAGTACATTTACAATAATTATCAGCCTGTTTCAATTGCAGGTTCATTTTTATTTCAAATGTGGTTCGTTTTAATGGAGCGTGCGATTGATAAAAAATATGCTTTTAAAAATCCAAATGCCTTAGCTGCTGCCGCTGATTATATGTTCCAATCGTCAAGAGGACAAGGTATTACGAAAAAAGCTGTCGCTGCAAATTATAATATTACATCTGCCACACTAACCAAATACGTAAATGAACTTATTCAATTTTTACCTTTGTTTGATTCGTAAGCAAATAAGTTGAACGAAGGAATCGTTTTATATACGATTTGTTAAAGACCGATTGTTTTAGGAGGATTTTAAATGACTGAAGAAAAAATTTATGATGTTGTCATAATTGGTGCAGGTCCGGCTGGTATGACAGCTGCTGTTTATACATCACGAGGTAGTTTATCAACTTTAATGATTGAACGAGGAATTCCAGGAGGCCAAATGGCCAATACGGAAGAAGTCGAAAACTATCCTGGTTTTGAACATATTTTAGGACCTGAGCTTTCTACAAAAATGTTCGACCATGCAAAAAAATTCGGAGCTGAATATGCTTACGGAGATGTGCAAGAAATCATTGATGGCGAAGCTTATAAAACAATTAAAGCTGGTGGGAAAGAATATAAAGCCCGTTCGATTATTATCACCTCTGGAGCAGAGTACAAAAAAATGGGCGTTCCAGGCGAAAAAGAACTGGGCGGACGTGGTGTAAGTTATTGTGCAGTATGTGATGGTGCGTTTTTCAGAAACAAAGAATTAGTTGTTGTTGGCGGCGGAGACTCTGCGGTTGAAGAAGGCGTATATTTAACACGTTTTGCTACCAAAGTTACGATTGTTCATCGTAGAGATGAGTTAAGAGCACAAAAGATTCTTCAAGAACGTGCTTTTGCCAATGATAAAATCGAATTCATTTGGAATTCTACTGTAAAAGAAATCAATGATGAAAACGGAAAAGTTGGCAGTGTAACGCTAAAATCAACTGTCGATGAAACTGAAACTGAATTTAAAGCGGATGGTGTATTCATTTACATCGGAATGCTTCCTTTAACAAAACCGTTTGCTAATTTAGGTATTTTAAATGAAGCCGGTTATATTTTAACGAATGATCAAATGGAAACTTCAATCCCTGGTATTTTTGCAGCTGGTGACGTTCGTGAAAAAACATTACGCCAAATTGTTACTGCGACAGGAGACGGAAGCGTTGCTGCACAAGCTGCGCAACACTATATCGAAGAATTGCATGAAAAATTAAGCAAAGACGCTTGAATTTAATCATTCCTTAATGCTTCTGTAATACCGTTGCAACAATAAAAGTGTATAGTCAAGATAGTAAATTGACCCCCTTTTTTAATAGCAACATTTTGACAGGCTGTTTCTCGATGAAAATCGAAGAAGCAGCCTTTTTTTGCCTGTTAAAGACATCTCCTATCGAGTAGTTTTTTGGATTGGCTGTTATATGAGTAAACTTGCTGGTGAGATATATATGTGCGATAAACCATCACCTTTGAGCGATAAATCTTTAGATTGACCGATAGGCATTGCAATCTGTGCGATAAAATTGTCAGATTGACCGATAAATCATTTTTGATGATAAATCCAAGTCAACTCCGTAATGAATTATCCTTTTCAGAAAAAAAGCGAAACGTAAAAAAAACTTAGATTACCGTTCGCTGTGCATTATAAATGTCGAGTTTTAAATGGTGTCGCTTTCCCCTTAAAGTCATCTCTTTTTACTTTACCCGTACTATTTAACGTTACTTCATACTTTAATTAAATCCATAACCAAAGACTTTACATATTGTAAAATTGATTTTTTGATATAAGTCCAATTAAAGTTGTATAATAGAATGAGTGAGTCTAGTTGGATTTGGAGTGTAAAATGTGCAACGAATAGCGAATTTAATCGTCCTAAAAGATAATCAAGTTTTATTATTAAAAAAGCCTCGTAGAGATTGGTATGTTGCGCCGGGTGGGAAAATGGAACAAGGTGAATCCATATACTTGGCGGCAATTCGAGAATTCGAGGAAGAAACCAATACTCATCCCCATCAACCTCATTTAAAAGGAATCTATACAATGATCATCCAAGACCAAGGTGAAGTGATCGATGAGTGGATGTTGTTTACATTTGTTTCTCATGGTTTAGAAGGAACTCCTTTTGAAACCACTATGGAAGGTATCCTTGAGTGGCATCCAGTCGAAAGTTTAGCTCATCTGCCAATGGCAGAAGGCGATCGAAAAAATCTCCAATTTGCTGTAACGCAACAAGGTGTTCAATATGGTACATTTGTCTATACGCCAGATTTTGAATTGTTAGATGAAAACATTCAGGCATCAAGTGAAGGGGAGTATCAATAATGGAAAAGAGCCAAACTCAAGATTCGGAATTGGTTATCATCACTGGAATGTCTGGAGCAGGGAAAACAGTTGCCATTCAAAGTTTCGAAGATTTGGGCTTTTTTTGTATCGATAATTTGCCTCCAGCTCTTCTAACAACTTTTTTAAAGTTGATGAAGGACTCTGGTAAAGATATGAACCGAATTGCCGCTGTTATGGATATGCGCGGTGGAGATTTATTTGATTCATTAATAGGTGCGTTGGATGATATGGGGAAAACTGACTTAGTTACTCCTAAGATCTTGTTTTTAGAAGCAAATAACGAGACATTGGTACGTCGATATAAAGAAACAAGACGTTCTCACCCACTAGCTCCAGCAGGATTGCCACTCGAAGGAATAGCGAAAGAGCGATTGCTACTGTCTGAATTAAAAGGCCGTGCGCAATTTATATACAATACTTCTGATTTAAAACCGAAAGAGTTAAGAGAAAAAATTCAAGAAGAATTCTCATCAAAAAACAACTCTACATTTACTGTAAATGTAATGTCATTTGGATTTAAACATGGAATGCCCATTGATGCGGATTTAGTATTTGATGTTCGTTTTTTACCAAATCCTTATTATATAGAAGAGCTTCGTCCTAAAACCGGATTGGATGCAGATGTGTCTGGATATGTTTTAAAATGGCCGGATACGCAATTATTAATTGAAAAATTAGCGGACTTGTTTTTGTTCATGATTCCACAATATAAACGTGAAGGTAAGAGACAACTGGTGATCGCGTTTGGATGCACCGGGGGACAACATCGTTCGGTCACATTAGCAGAACATTTTGCGGGTCTTTTCCAAAAAGACTACCAAACTGTTATTACTCATCGGGATATTAAGCATAGAAAGGGTTGATGGAATGGCACGTTCCAAACGCCGGAAACGGATTGTTATTATCGGTGGTGGGACGGGTCTTTCCACGTTATTACGAGGATTAAAAAAATTCCCCGTAGACTTAACTGCCATCGTAACTGTCGCAGATGACGGAGGTAGTTCAGGCAGGCTACGTGATGATTACGACATTCCTCCTCCTGGAGATATACGTAAAGTAATGGCAGCACTCTCTGAAGTTGAACCATTAGTTGAAGAAATGTTTCAATACCGTTTTAGTTCTTCAAATGATTTAGGTGGACATTCCCTTGGGAATTTGATGTTAACGGCATTGACGGATATTACAGGTGATTTCTCACATGCGATTCGAGAAATGAGTCGAGTGTTAAATGTGAATGGAACAGTTCTTCCAGCCGCAAATCAGCGAATCACTTTACATGCGGAATTAGAGGACGGGACAATTGTTACGGGAGAATCTAAAATCCCCACATATAATCAACGCATTCATCGAGTGTTTTTATCTCCAAATGATGTGAAACCGCTTCCTGATACAATCCGTGCGATTGAAGGGGCGGATTTACTAATTTTTGGACCCGGAAGTCTTTATACAAGTATTTTGCCAAACCTAATGGTTGAAGGAATTCGCGAAGCGATCTTAGCTTCCAAAGTACCAAATGTATACATTTGCAATTTAATGACACAAGCTGGAGAAACACATAATTACTCTGCTGCTGATCATGTCCGCGCATTAATGTATCATATGGGTGCGCCATTTATTGATACAATCTTATTAAATACGGATGAAGTTCCACAGTCTGTGCAACGTGTATATGAACAAGAACAATCAAAACCAGTAAGTTATGACGAAACTCGTTTAACTCAAATGGGGATTAACGTAGTAAAAAAAGATATAGCAACAATTAGAGAAGGTGCGATTCGTCATGAAGCAACGAAAGTAGCTGAATGGCTCGTGCAATATGCGGAAGAAAATGAAAGTATGCGAAATTAGCAAACCTAACATCTTCCTTCCGAAAGGGGGAGTTCCCATGTCATTTGCGTCAGAAACAAAAAAAGAATTAACTCAAGCAGCGTCTACCCCTTGTTGTTCTAAGGCGGAGCTATCTGCACTAATACGTATGAACGGTTCCCTCTCCTTTGCCAATAGAGCTTTAAGTCTAGATGTGCAAACTGAAAACGCAGCGATTGCGCGAAGACTCTACACGCTGATGAAAGAATTGTATCCATATCAGGTGGAATTGCTTGTTCGTAAAAAAATGCGCTTAAAAAAGAATAACGTGTACATTTGCCGTGTTCGTGAAGGTGCGAAGGCTTTGCTGGAGGATTTGAAAATTATTTCTGATGACTTTCAATTCAATCATACGATTTCAAAAGAGTTAGTGAAAAAGAAATGTTGTAAACGTGCTTATTTAAGAGGCGCATTTTTAGCTGGAGGGTCTGTTAATAATCCCGAAACATCAGCTTATCACTTAGAAATTTACTCTTCTTATAAAGATCACAGCGAAGCATTAGTTGCTCTTATGAATGGCTTTGGACTTAATGCCAAAACAATTGAGCGTAAAAAAGGGTTTGTCACGTATTTAAAAGAAGCAGAAAAAATTTCTGATTTTTTAAGTATTGCAGGTGCACATATGGCGTTATTAAAATTTGAAGATGTTCGTATCTTACGGGATATGAGGAATAGTGTTAACCGACTCGTTAACTGCGAAACAGCTAATTTAAATAAAACCATTAGTGCTGCTATTCGACAGGTCGACAATATACGATTTATTGATAATGTCATGGGAATTGATCAATTACCGGAGAAATTACGTGAAATCGCTCGTTTACGAGTTGAATATCAAGACGTCACCTTGAAAGAATTAGGAGAGATGGTTTCTACCGGTACCGTCAGTAAGTCTGGAATAAATCATAGATTGCGTAAGCTTGATGAGATTGCAGATGCACTTAGAAGTGGCTCAAGTTTAGATAAAGTGAAATGATAGTTGTCTGAAACACATACATCAGCTAACATAGTATCAATATACGTACGGATTTTTGCTAAGGGGGGAATTTAGAGAATGTTGGATCGACAAGTTGAAGTAACATTAAAATCAGGACTACAAGCAAGGCAAGCTGCTCTTTTTGTGCAAGAAGCAAACCGCTACCAAGCGGATGTTTATTTACAAAAAGATGATAAAAAAGTAAATGCTAAAAGTATTATGGGGATTATGAGCTTAGCGATAAGCAAAGGTTCTCAGGTTGTCATTAGTGCGGATGGTTCTGATGAGGAACAAGCTGTATCTGGTTTAATTGCGATGATTCAAAAAGAAGATTGAACAATGTGGAATACGTGTGCATAGGTTAAGATAGAAAAAACAGCTTTCACCATTTAAGGTGAAAGCTGAATTTTTCTTTTGACAACGCCCTCGGCGAGGATCGAACTCACATTTTAAGCTTCGGAGGCTTACGTGCTATCCATTGCACCACGAGGGCAAGCGACTTTTCTATTATACAAATTAGCTTTCAACAATTCAACTAAACATTTGAGAACGTTATATTTGACCATCCTTGACCATATTGTATATGATAAGGATATAGCTGAGAGGCAATCGTCATCTCAGGATATTAGAAAAAGAATTTACGTTTTGAAGGAGGCAATTTCAATGAACTTAATTCCTACAGTTATTGAACAAACTAGTCGTGGAGAGCGTGCTTATGACATCTATTCACGTCTATTAAAAGACCGTGTCATTATGCTTGGAAGTGGAATAGATGACAATGTATCTAATGCCATCGTAGCTCAATTATTATTCTTGGAAGCAGAAGATCCAGAAAAAGATATTTCCATTTACATCAATAGCCCTGGTGGTAGTATCACAGCAGGTATGGCAATTTATGATGTTATGCAATTTATCAAACCCGACGTACAAACCGTTTGTATTGGTATGGCTGCATCAATGGGTGCATTCTTACTTGCAGCGGGAACAAAAGGTAAGCGATATACATTACCAAATGCAGAAGTAATGATTCACCAACCACTTGGTGGAGCACAAGGGCAAGCAACTGAAATTGAAATTGCTGCTAAACGCATTTTGTTCCTTCGTGAAAAGTTAAATGGTATTTTATCAGAACGAACAGGTCAACCAATTGAGGTAATCGCGAAAGATACAGACCGTGATAACTTTATGACGGCAGAACGTGCGAAAGAATATGGTTTAGTAGACCATATTATCACACGTAGTGATTTGAAAAAATAATTTCTAATAACCCCACTAATCGAAATGTGATTAGTGGGGTTATTTTAATTTAGACAAATAGAAACTATTGATTTCCATTACGACGAACGCTTTCCGGGGGGCATGGCTTTAGCCTTTTCCCTCGCGAGCTCAGTCCAGAGTCTAAAACTCATGCACCTGCCGCTTCACTTTCGGTGCAGAAAACATCTGCTATTCCCCTCGGAGTCGTCGTCTTCATTCCAATCAACAGAATGCACTATGAATAAATTATAAGTGTATGTACCTTAGTGGGAAATCACTTTTATAACTATTACAACTACTTTACAGGGGTTCTGACCACACTAAACATTTATGGATTAAAAAAACGATTGCTAGTACAAATTCATCCTTGAATAGAACCCAATCATGAATACATCAACAGGAAATTAAAATGAATTACAAGATGGGTCAGGTTTTAATAGTCATTAAAAAAGGTAGACATTGACTATACTATTGAAGAGGTGAAGGATATGAAAAAAGGATTAATTCCGATACTTGTGATCGTAGGTATAATTGTTGTTTTAGCACTTATGTTAATTCCTAGTTATAACGGTTTTGTTGAAGGTGAAGAAAATGTTAATGAAGCTTACGCTCAAGTAGATAATCAATTACAAAGACGTTTAGATTTAATTCCTAACTTAGTAAAAACAGTTGAAGCATTTGCCAAACAAGAACGTGATGTCATTGCGAGTGTAACTGAAGCACGAGCTAAATTAGCGGGTGCGAATTCCCCGCAAGATCAAGCTGAAGCCAATGATGAGTTATCGGGAGCTTTAAGCCGTTTATTGGTGGTTGTAGAAAATTATCCTGATTTAAAATCAGATGCAAACTTCCGACAATTGATGGATGAACTTGCTGGTACGGAAAATCGACTAGTTGTAGCTCGACAAGATTATAATACAGAAGTTGCTTCGTTTAATAAAAAAGTGAAACGTTTCCCTGGTGCCATGTTGGCGGGCATATTTGGATTTGATGAAAAAGAATACTTTAAAGCAGATGCAGCTGCACAAGATGCACCTGTTGTAGACTTTGGAGGGGACGGGGAATGATGACAAAAGGTGCGCTTTTCATAGGAATTGCGCTTCTTTTTTTCATGTCGCTTACGCCAACGATTCAAGCGGCAACTGTTCCAAAACCGACTGGTGATATTTACGTCCAAGATTTCGCAGGATTATTAAGTAGTGATCAAAAAGCTGAATTGAATCGAATTGCTTCTCAGTTAGAAGATGGGACGGGTGCTCAAATTGCTGTATTAACAATTGATTCACTTGAAGGCGAGGATATTGAGGGTTTTTCCAATCGAGCGTTCAGAGAGTATGAGTTAGGTAGTGCTGAAGAAAACAATGGCGTTATGCTTATAATTTCCATGGAAGAACGTGAACTATGGGTGGAAGTAGGTTATGGTTTAGAAGGAGCATTACCAGATGGCAAGGTAGGCAGAATTTTAGATGAATTTACTGTGCCCTATATGAAACAAAATGCACCTGATGAAGCAATATTTAATACGATGAAAGTGTTTTATGAAGAAATTGCTAAGGAATATAATTGGGATGGCGAATCGGTAAACCCTGTTCAACCGGAAAGTAGTAACGAAGGTGGGGGCGTATCTATGTCTACCATTATCATGATTATTATTATCGTCATTTTATTTACCATATTTTCAAACCGTGGTGGTGGAGGAATGGGTCCAGGATCACGAGGACGACGTGGTGGAATCCCAATGATAGGACCTGGTTCATTTGGTGGAGGATTTGGTAGTGGTGGAGGCGGAGGCGGAGGTTTCAGATCTGGTGGAGGAGGTTCTTCAGGCGGTGGTGGAGCTGGTCGAAGCTTTTAAAGTAAACAATCAATGAAGGAGTATAAAGATGCAAATACAATTTTACACACGTCCTAATTGTCCACTGTGCGAAGAAGCGAAGCTAATGTTGGAACTTGTTGCTGAAGACGTGGACTTTGAAATAGAGGAAATTAATATCGAGCAAAATGATCAAATTCATGAAAAGTACCTGATTCGTATCCCCGTTATTGAACAAAATGGTGAAGTAATACAAGAGGGAAGAATCGATTATCCTACATTGTTTGAAGCGCTAAGTAATTAATACTATAAGAATAAATACTCGTAAAAAGATATCATCATATTCTAAAAGTGGTCGCATATTTCTTTCGCTTTCTTGCCGACGAAACGCTAGTCTCCACAAATCCCTGTCTTTGACAGCTGAATTTGTGGAGACTAATGTTTTCGATTTTCCGCAGAAGTCTTCAGAAATAGTCGACCATTTTTCTATTAAGATAGAGTTATGATAGCTTTGCTTAATTACCCAGTGCTTGATACAAATTGCAGTTCCCTCATAACATTACTTAAATAATTCCCTTTGTTTAAATTGAAAATTATTACTATTCCAGTTGATTGAAATGTAGGCGGCGACTCCGAGGGGATTAGCAGATGTTTTGTGCACCCAAAGCGAAGCGGCAGGTGCAAGAGCTTTAACCCTGGACTGAGCATCGCGAGGGAAGCGGCTAATAGTAGAACAAAGACTAAAAACGCCACGTCCTGTGGCAACGTCTTTGAAACCAACTTCCTGTTGGCCTCCTCCGTAAAGCGTCCGCAGTAATGAAAATCAACATATTCAATCTATTGTTTGAAGCGCTAAGTAATTCATTAGCGCTTTTTTGTTTGCATTTTAAATATATTAAGCGTAAACTAAAATTATTAAGTGGGACACATTTTAATCGGGTGGGACAATTATTGTCCAACTAAAAAGGTGATTGAGGAGAATGCTATGAATAACTTACTCCAAGCACAATTAAAAATAGTTCCTGAAATGCCTTTATTACTACAGAAAAGATACAAAGTGTTGATGGCAATTTTGTTAGCAGGAGAAATTGGCAGGCGTTCGTTAAGTGAACTGGTTCATTTAACAGAACGAGAAACTAGAAAAGAAACTGATTTATTAAACCAACAAGGATTAATTACAATCAGCAATGTAGGCATGAAAATCACAAAAGAGGGTAAAGATGTTTTAGACACATTAAAAGATGTGATACATGAATGGTCAGGGCTCATTCAGCTTGAGCAACAACTTCAACAAACTTACAACCTTTCTCGTGTCATCATTGTGCCAGGCGATAGTGAAGGAAATAATTTAGCAAAATCATTACTTGGTCAAGTGGCTGCTAAGCAACTCAATTGCTTAACGCAATCTAAACAAATCGTGGCGGTAACAGGTGGAGGTACAATCGCTTCTATTGCTGAGTACCTGACACAATTTGTGAAGCAAAAGGCGTTAACGTATGTTGCTGCACGAGGTGGTATTGGGGAAGAGGTTCAACTCCAAGCGAATACAATTGCCGCTTCCTTTGCAACAGCAACGAATGGTTTATCAAGAACTCTTTATTTACCAGATCATTTAAGTGAAGAAGCCTACAATATGATGATGAAAGAACCGGTCATTAAAGAAATGCTTGAGCTTTACGACCAAACTTCTGTTGTGATTCATGGAATTGGTGATGCAATGGAGATGGCGAGACGACGCAATTCAACGCCTGAAGAAATTCAAACCATTGAAGAAGCAGGGGCTGTAGGTGAAGCCTTTGGTTATTATTTCAATAAAGATGGAAAAGCAGTTCATCGTATTCGGACTGTTGGTATTCAATTGAAACAATTAGAAAGTGTGCAACATTTATTGGCTGTGGCAGGTGGGTCATCAAAAGCAACCGCCATAGGATCTTATTTAAAGCATGCACCTCCACAGACTGTATTAATTACAGATGAAGGTGCTGCAAAAGAATTAGTAAAACAAAACCGCGATATAAATTAGGAGGAAAATTAGATGACTTTAAAATTAGCGATTAATGGATTTGGACGTATTGGACGAGTAGTATTCAGAGAAGCTTTACAACAAGGTGACGTAGAAGTAGTAGCAATTAACGATTTAACAGATGCAGCGATGCTAGCTCATCTATTGAAATACGATTCAGTACATGGCATTTTTGATGCTGACGTTTCTTCAGAAGGTGAATTCTTAGTAGTAAACGGTAAAAAGGTTCGCGTTTATGCAGAAAAAGATCCTTCAGCATTGCCTTGGAAAGATTTAGAAATCGATATCGTGATTGAAAGTACTGGTATTTTCCGCGACGTGGAATCTGCAGGGAAACATCTTGAAGCAGGAGCTAAAAAAGTAATCGTATCTTCTCCTGGTAAGAGTGGTATGTCTACATTCGTCATGGGTGTAAACCACGAAACTTATAATGCTGAAACTGATCACGTTGTTTCAAACGCATCATGTACAACGAATAGCTTAGCTCCAGTTGCTAAAGTTCTTCATGAACAATTTGGTATTAAACGTGGAATGATGACAACGATTCATTCATATACAAATGACCAACGAATTCTAGATTTACCACATGAAGATTACCGTCGTGCACGTGCAGCAGCGGAATCAATGATTCCAACGTCAACAGGTGCAGCAGCGGCAGTTTCATTAGTGCTTCCTGAGTTAAAAGGTAAATTAGATGGTATGGCAGTTCGAGTGCCAACGCCAAACGTTTCATTAGTAGATTTAGTTGTAGAACTTGAAAAAGATGTAACAACTGAAGATGTAAATGCAGCTTTAAAATCGGCATCTGAAAATGAACTAAATGGTTATTTAGAATACAATGAGTTGCCTTTAGTATCACGTGATTACAATGGTAATTCAGCTTCATCAACTGTTGACGGATTATCAACAATGGTTCTTGAGAAAAACATGGTGAAAGTTCTTTCATGGTATGACAATGAAACTGGCTATTCATCACGTTGTATCGACCTTGCTTTACACATGTACAGCAAAGGATTGTAAGTCTTTAAGTCATAGAGGAAAGTAGCGAAACTCGCTTTTACCCTCTATAATAGAAGAGGGTAAAAGGAACGGAGGTACCCTCCGTTCCTCTTCTTTTTATACGAAAAGAAAGTATAACTTTCCAGCACAGTATAAAAATACACAATAGCTTGCACCATTACGGATGTGGAGGAGATTCTTCTTGAAACAAAAACAGACAATGCAACATGTAGAACTAGGTGGAAAACGAGTTTTTTGCCGAGTAGATTTTAATGTACCGATGGAAAATGGTGAAATTACGGACGATACACGTATCCGTGCAGCATTACCAACTATTCAACATTTAATCGACAAAGATGCAAAAGTCATTTTGGCTAGCCATATGGGACGACCAAAAGGTGAGGTTACAGAAGAATTCCGATTAAATGCTGTTGGAAAGCATTTAAGTGATTTATTACATAAACCTGTTTTGAAATTAGATGAATCAATTGGCGAAAGCGTGGAAACAGCTATTGATGAGATGAAAGATGGAGAAGTTGTTCTCCTAGAAAATGTACGTTTCCATAAAGGCGAAGAAAAGAACGATCCTGAATTAGCTGAGAAATTTGCAAAGCTAGCAGATGTTTATGTAAATGATGCATTTGGTGCTGCACATCGTGCTCATGCTTCTACTGAAGGAATCGCAAAGCATTTACCAGCCGTTTCTGGGTTATTGATGGAAAAGGAACTAGATGTACTAGGTAAAGCATTATCTCAACCTGAACGTCCTTTCACTGCCATTATTGGTGGTTCTAAAGTTAAAGATAAAATTGGTGTCATAAATCACCTATTAGATAAAGTGGACAACCTATTAATTGGTGGTGGCTTGTCTTATACATTCTCGAAAGCGCAAGGATATGAAATCGGGAACTCTTTACTTGAGGAAGATAAGATTGATTTAGCTAAATCATTTATTGAAAAGGCAAAAGAAAAAGGCGTTAAACTATATTTACCGATAGATGTAGTCGTTGCGAGCGAGTTTTCAAAGGATGCTGAAACGAAAGTCGTGGATATTACAGATATCCCGTCCGACTGGATGGGGTTAGATATCGGACCGAAAACGTCAGCTCAATATGCTGAAGTGATTCAAAACTCGAAACTCATTATTTGGAATGGGCCTCTGGGCGTGTTTGAATTAACACCATTTGAAGCGGGCACGAAAGGCGTTGCACAAGCAATGGCTTCTACTCAAGCCTATACCGTCATTGGTGGGGGGGATTCGGCTGCAGCTGTTGAAAAGTTTAAAGTTGCTGATCAAATGGACCATATCTCTACTGGTGGCGGTGCTTCGTTAGAATTTATGGAGGGCAAAGACTTGCCTGGAGTTGAAGCTTTAAACGATCAAAAATAAGGAGGAATTCGTATGAGAAAACCGATTATTGCTGGTAACTGGAAAATGTACAAAACACTAACTGAAGCAAAGAAATTTGTTGAAGAAGTGAATGGTCTTGCGCCAGATGCTGAGAAAATAGATTCTGTTATATGCGCGCCTTCTTTATTCTTAGAGCCATTATCTCATCTTGTAGGTGATTCAGCTATTTCTCTTGGTGCACAAAACATGCACTATGAAGTAGAAGGCGCATTTACTGGAGAAGTCAGCCCAGTTCAATTAGCTGATTTAAACATCGCGTATGTTATTTTAGGTCATTCTGAGCGACGTCAATACTTTAATGAAACGGATGAAGCTGTGAATAAAAAAGCACATGCCGCGTATGCTCATTCATTATCTCCAATTGTTTGTGTAGGCGAATCTTTAGAAGAGCGTGAAGCTGGCCGAACGACTGCCAAAGTGGAAGGGCAAGTAGCAAAAGCGCTTGCTGGTTTGTCAGTAGAACAAGTAAAAACAATGGTTATTGCGTACGAACCTATTTGGGCAATTGGAACAGGAAAAACAGCTACTTCCGATGATGCGAATGATGTGTGTCAATCTATTCGTGAGAAAGTTGCTCAGTTATATAGTCAAGATGTAGCGGATGCTGTTCGTATCCAATATGGTGGATCTGTAAAACCAGAAAATATTGAAGAATTACTTTCGAAAACGCATATTGACGGTGCGCTTGTCGGTGGTGCAAGTCTTGAATCATCGTCATTCGTGAAATTATTGGAGGCAGGCACACATGCCTAAATCTCCAGTAGCTTTAATTATTCTTGATGGTTTTGCACTTCGAAATGAGGAATTTGGAAATGCCGTGGCCCAAGCAAAGAAACCGAACTTTGATCGGTATTGGAATGACTACTCACATGCTTCATTAATAGCTTCGGGAAATGCAGTTGGACTTCCTGAAGGACAAATGGGGAACTCAGAAGTTGGTCATTTAAACATTGGAGCAGGACGAATAGTCTATCAAAACCTAACTCGTATTCATAAATCGATTGAAGATCAAGACTTCTACCAAAATGCAGCATTGCTTGAAGCAATTGCTCATGTAAAAGCTCATGGTTCTAAGCTTCACTTGATGGGCTTACTGTCAGATGGTGGCGTCCATTCGCATTATGAGCATCTATTTGCTTCATTACAAGTGGCTAAAACACATGGTTTAGAGGATGTTTTTGTTCATGGATTCTTAGATGGGCGAGACGTTGGTCCTAAAACAGCTTTAACGTATATTGAAGAAACTGAGCGTCAAATGAAAGAAATTGGCGTAGGTCAATTTGCAAGTATTAGTGGTCGTTATTATGCAATGGATCGTGACCGAAGATGGGAACGTCTTGAGAAAGCCTATCGCGTACTCGTAGATGGTGTTGGAGAAACAGCTTCATCCGCTAGTGAAGGCGTAAAGGCGTCCTATGATTTAGATGTGGCAGATGAATTCGTTCTTCCTTTTTCAATTGAAGAAAAGGGAAATCCTGTAGCTACAATTGATTCGAACGATGCGGTTATTTTCTTTAATTTTAGACCAGACCGAGCGATTCAATTATCTTCAGTCTTTACTAATCCGAATTGTGAAAAAACCTTTTCTTTAAGTCCTAAGCATCCAACTGACTTGAAGTTTGTTACCTTTACTTCGTATAGTGAAGACGTCAAAGCATCCGTTGCTTATGACAATGAAGACTTAAAAAATACTGTTGGAGAAGTGCTTTCTGTACACGGTAAAACTCAATTGAGAATTGCAGAAACGGAAAAATTTCCACATGTGACATTTTTCATGAGTGGCGGGAGAGAAGAACGCTTTCCTGGTGAAGAACGAATTTTGATTGACTCACCTAAAGTTGCCACCTATGATTTACAACCAGAAATGAGTGCCTATGAAGTGACGGATGCATTACTGGCAGCTATCGAATCGGATAAGTTTGATGCGATTCTTTTGAACTTTGCTAATCCAGATATGGTTGGGCATAGTGGAATGCTTGAACCCACTATACGAGCTATCGAAGTTGTGGATGAATGTCTTGGTAAAATCGTAGACGCCATTATTGAAAAAGGTGGTTCTGCTATTATTACGGCAGATCATGGAAATTCGGATGAGGTTGTAACATTAGAAGGTACACCGATGACAGCTCATACAACAAATCCAGTTCCAGTCATTGTAACGCAACGTAATGTGGAGTTACGAACAGATGGCATTTTAGCCGATTTAGCGCCAACCATGTTACACTTGTTAGGTATCGAACTACCACCTGAAATGACAGGTAAAACACTACTAAAAGCTGAGGAGATATAAAACATGCCAATAATTACACATTTACAAGCTCGTGAAGTATTAGATTCTCGTGGGAACCCAACAATTGAAGTAGAAGTATTCACGGAAAGCGGAGCTTTTGGCCGCGCAATCGTTCCGTCTGGAGCATCCACAGGAGAATATGAAGCAGTTGAGCTTCGTGATGGTGACAAAGGTCGTTACCTTGGTAAGGGTGTCTTAAAAGCAGTAGAAAACGTAAACGAAATTAT
>JBFIXW010000007.1:0-44015 GCA_041605715.1 Paenisporosarcina sp. | reverse complement strand
GTGAGCCCGGCCCTTACCAATGATTGAATTAACTCGCCTTAATGGCAAAGCGTTTTCTTTAAACGCTTTATACATAGAAACAATTGAGTCATTTCCAGACACTACGATTACCTTAACAACAGGTAGAAAGTATGTCGCATTGGAAAGTGAACAGGAAGTTCATGAAAAAATTATTCATTTTTACAAGCAAGTTCAGTTATTATCTAATCCCCATTTAAGAGGTGATAAAGATGAAGAATAAGTTATTGACAATTATGCTCATTATTTTAGTTTCTATTACCCTTATTGGAGTTGTTGCACTCATACTAGTTATGCAGTTTAATAAGGATGGGGAAGCTGAAGGGCCAACCATTGATGAAATTATTGAGTCTTCCGTTGATGTACCTGAAATTACAACAAACTTATCTGCAGATGATTTTATTCGTTTGTCACTTAAGATTCAAACAGACAGTGTGGAAGCGGCTGAGGAATTAACTAAACGCGATTTCCAGGTGAAAAATATAGTGATTCAAGAATTATCTGAAATGAGTGCTGCTGATTTAGAAGGTAAAGAGGGGAAGAAAAATTTTGAAAATGCTTTAAAACTTCAGATTAACGAATTAATGCATGACGGTGAAGTGCAACAAGTGTACATAACCTCTTACATTATCCAATAAAGAAAAGCTTTTGATAGGAGGTGGGGAAAATGGCTGGAGATGTGTTATCACAATCTGAGATAGATGCTTTATTGTCTGCTCTTTCTACCGGCGAGATGACGGCTGATGAGATGAAAAAAGAGGAAGAAACACGAAAAGTAAAAGTTTATGACTTTAAACGTGCTCTACGATTCTCAAAAGACCAAATCCGAAGTTTGACCCGGATACACGAAAATTTTGCTCGATTACTTACAACATTTTTCTCAGCTCAACTTAGAACTTACGTGCAAATCACTGTAGCTTCCGTTGATCAAATTCCTTTTGAAGAATTTATACGGTCTATTCCAAACATGACATTAATTAATGTTTTCGAAGTGCCACCTTTGGACGGGAATATTCTAATGGAAATTAATCCAAACATTGCATATTCCATGCTCGATCGACTAATGGGTGGGCAAGGGGTTAGTAATAGCAAGGTTGATAGTTTGACAGAGATTGAAACGAAAATAATGACACATCTTTTTGAGCGATCATTTGATAATTTACGAGAAGCTTGGGCAAATGTCGCGGATATTGATCCGATCATGACTGAGCTTGAAGTAAATCCTCAATTTTTACAGATGATTTCACCAAATGAGACTGTAGTTGTAATTTCGTTTAATACCATCATTGGTGAAACGAGTGGAATGATTAATATCTGTATTCCACACGTTGTGTTAGAACCAATTGTTCCTAACCTTTCTGTTCGTTACTGGATGCAAACGAATAAAAAAGCCGTATCTCCAGAGCAACTTGAAATATTAGAGAATCGTGTTAGAAAAGCAGATTTACAAATCGTTGCTGAGCTAGGGAAAACTGAGATTTCAATTGAAGATTTCCTTCTCCTGCAACCACAAGATGTTATACAATTGAATCAGAAAATAGAAGATCCACTCGTTCTAAGAATAGGTGATGTGCCTAAATTTTCTGTTCAACCAGGTAAGTTGAAGAAACGAATGGCTATACAAGTGATTGAACCATTGAAAGGAGGAGACGAGGATGATGAGTGATGACATGCTCTCCCAAGAGGAAATTGAAGCCTTACTTAGAGGAGAACCAATTGAACCAAAAACTCAGCCGTCGACTCAAGATGACATCGTAGTAGAAGATTATTTAGATGCTTTTGCACAAGATGCTTTAGGAGAAATTGGCAATATTTCGTTTGGTAGTTCTGCAACAGCGTTATCCGCTCTATTAGGTCAAAAAGTAGAAATTACAACACCGACCATTGGTATGATTAATCGTAATCGTCTTGAAGATGAATTCCCACATCCGAATGTAGCAGTTCAAGTGCATTATACTGCTGGTTTGATTGGGATGAATTTATTAGTCATTAAACAATCAGATGCAGCGATAATTGCTGACTTAATGCTAGGCGGAGACGGTCTATCTCCGAGTCCAGACTTAAGCGAGATCCAATTGAGTGCTGTGCAAGAAGCTATGAATCAAATGATGGGTTCTGCAGCGACTTCTATGTCTACAGTATTTAACAAGAAAGTAGATATATCACCTCCTTCAATTGATTTACTAAACTTTAAAGAAGAAGAAGGGTTAGATAAGTTACCAGAAGATGATTTACTCGTTAAAGTAAGTTTCCGTTTAAAAATCGGGGAACTAATTGACTCGAATATTATGCAATTGCTTCCATTAAAATTCAGTCAAAAACTTGTAAAAGGGTTAATGGGTGAGGATGATGAGGAAGTGGCGGCAACTAGTGTGGCTGAAGCACCAATACAATCTGCTCCAGCACCAGTTATGCAAGAGCCTGCTTATCACGAAACACCAGCAGCCTATCAGCAACCTCAATTTGCTGAACCACAATACGCGCAGCCACAATATGCACAACCGCAGGCAATGCCTCAAAGACCACCGCAAGCACCGGTCAATGTTCAACAGGCCCAATTTGCGAGCTTTGAGTCAAATCAATTAACACAATCTGAATCGCGAAACCTGAATATGCTTCTTGATATTCCTTTGCAAGTAACGGTTGAGCTAGGACGAACGAAACGATCTGTTAAAGAAATTCTTGAACTTACAAGTGGTTCAGTCATTGAGTTGGATAAACTTGCTGGTGAACCTGTTGATATTTTAGTAAACGCTCGATTAGTAGCCAAAGGTGAAGTTGTTGTCATTGATGAAAACTTCGGTGTTCGAATTACGGACATTGTTAGCCAAGCAGATCGATTAAATAATTTACGATAGACCATTACTGGAGGAATTACGTTATGTCAAAAAGAATTTTAATAGTAGACGATGCAGCATTTATGCGTATGATGATTAAAGATATTTTATCAAAAAATGGATTTGAAGTTGTTGGGGAAGCTGCTGACGGTGTACAAGCCATTGAAAAATATCATGAGCTTAAACCTGATTTAGTTACAATGGATATCACAATGCCTGAAATGGATGGGATTGCAGCATTAAAATCAATTAAAGAAAAAGATCCTTCAGCAATCGTCATTATGTGTTCTGCAATGGGTCAACAAGCGATGGTTATTGATGCTATTCAAGCAGGTGCAAAAGATTTCATCGTGAAACCTTTCCAAGCTGATCGTGTAATAGAAGCTATTCAAAAAGCGATAGGGTAATCGAATGAACATGATTCACTTGGGATTTAAAAAAAGTATTGTCACTATATTGTGTGCATTTCTATTCTTTTTAATAGGTTCGGCACCAATGGATGCATCTACGAATCCGAACGCCAATATTAAACAATGCATCGAAAATCCTGAATCCTGTGATCAAGATAACCCGCCAGCTGCCGAAACTACATCTAAGACGGCAGCTGTTAGTTTGTCTGCATGGGATTATATCAAAATGGTTTTAGGGCTATTGTTTGTGTTGGCATTATTATATGGAGTTTTGAAATTTATCAACAGTAAAAATCGACAGTATCAACAACATCAGTTGATCCAAAATTTAGGTGGTCTTTCTCTAGGCCAGCATAAATCGGTTCAGCTTTTACAGATTGGTGATTCTCTCGTTTTAGTAGGTGTAGGAGAAGATATTTCGATATTAAAAGAAATTACTGATCCTGAAGAAAAGGAAAAAATGTTAACTTTTTATAATCAAAAGCAAGAAATGACATCTCAAATACCGTACATTGCGGAACTTGTTAATCGATTCAAACAAAACTACTCGAAAAACATGACAAATGATCAGTCTTTAGGTAAATTCGATCAAATCTTTAAAAACCGCTTAAATGAAATCAAGTCAGACCGTAGTAACGGTTTACGTGATTGGAAGAAGAAGGAGAACGATCGCCAATGAACGAATTTCTTGATTTATTTGCGAATAGTGATGCTTCAAGTGTTTCTACTTCCATCAAGCTTATGCTCCTCCTTACAGTTCTTTCATTAGCGCCTAGTATTTTGATATTGATGACATCGTTTGCTCGAATTGTCATTGTACTATCGTTTGTAAGGACGGCACTCGCTACTCAGCAAATGCCACCGAACCAAGTCATAATTGGGCTTTCATTGTTTTTAACATTCTTTATTATGTCTCCAACGTTACAAGAAGTGAATGAGAACGCTTTGACACCTTTATTTGATGAAGATATCACGTTAGAAGAAGCCTATACACGTGCAAGTGGCCCATTCAAAGATTTTATGAGTGAACACACGAGACAGAAAGATTTAGAGCTATTTTTAAGTTATACAGGTGCTGAACAACCAGCATCAATTGAAGAAATTCCCTTAACGATCATGGTTCCCGCTTTTGCATTAAGTGAAATAAAAACCGCTTTTCAAATTGGCTTTATGATCTTCATTCCATTTTTAGTTATAGATATGGTTGTAGCCAGTGTTTTAATGTCAATGGGGATGATGATGTTACCACCGGTAATGATTTCATTGCCATTTAAAATTTTATTGTTTGTGTTAGTTGATGGTTGGTACTTAGTAATGAAATCTTTGCTTCAAAGCTTTTAGGGGATGAATCCATATGACGGGTGAAATGGTTATTGCGATAGCAGAGCGAGCAATTTGGGTTGTCCTATTAACTTCAGGACCCTTACTAATTCTTGCGCTTGTAACTGGTTTGTTGGTTAGTATTTTTCAAGCAACCACACAAATCCAAGAGCAAACGTTAGCATTTGTTCCGAAAATCGTGGCTGTCTTACTAGGAATCGTATTCTTCGGTCCTTGGATGTTAACTCAAATACTGAGTTATTCACAGGATATATTTGAGAATTTGATACGATACATTGGTTGAATCTATGGAGCAAATATTACCAAGTGTTACCGTCCTTTTATTAATTATTGCAAGAGTATCTGCTTTCTTTGTTATTTTACCGTTATTCTCACATCGAACAATTCCAGCCAGTCATCGTATCGCTTTTGCAGTCATGCTCTCATGGATGATGTATTACACCATGGACGTTGAACCGTTTGAATTTAATGGCGACTATCTATTTTTAGTTGCAAAAGAAGTAATTGTTGGATTATTTATTGGTTTACTTGCTTACATAATTTTGACCGCTGTTCAAATTGCCGGGAGTTTTGTGGACTTTCAAATGGGGTTTGCGATTGCAAATATCATTGATCCCCAAACAGGTGCACAAAGTCCATTACTTGGTCAATTTTTCAATACACTTGCCTTATTGTTAATGCTCGCTTTAAATGCTCACCATTTACTACTGGATGGTATCTTCTATAGTTATCAATTTATTCCTATGGAATTTGTATGGCCACCATTTGGAGAACCAGGTTTTGCAGAATTTATTATGCGAACATTTACAGCTGTGTTTGCAATCGCATTTCAAATGTCGATTCCAATTGTCGCAACCTTATTTTTAGTGGATATTGCGCTAGGGATAACAGCAAGAACAGTTCCACAATTAAACATTTTCGTAGTTGGTTTTCCTATCAAAATCGGCGTTAGTTTCTTAGTGTTAATTGTGATGATGGGTGTCATGATGAATGTCATAAAGAACTTATTTGAAATTATGATTTTAAGCATGCGTGATCTAATGATTATCTTAGGTGGTGGATAACTTGAATCGGTTACATTTGAATTTGCAGTTCTTCGCTGGTGAAAAGACCGAAAAAGCTACACCTAAAAAGAGACAGGACCAACGTAAAAAAGGACAAGTTTTAAAAAGCCAAGATGTAACTAGCGCCATTGTGCTATTGTCCGTTTTTTTATTTTTACTATTCGGTGCCGGATTTATGAGAGACCGAATTTTTTCATTTTTTTATCAAACTTTTAATCGCTATGTATTAATTGATAGTCTTTCAGTCGAGTTAGTGATGGAAATCTATTCAGATGTATTAATGGAAATGGGTTTTATCCTTTTACCGATTATGCTAGTTGCAATGGTTGCAGCGGTAGCCGCCAATTTCTTTCAATTTGGACTGCTATTTACGACTGAACCGTTGAAAATGGATCTAAAAAAATTAGATCCCATAAAAGGTCTAAAACGAATCTTTTCATTAAGAGCCATTATAGAGTTAATCAAATCGGTTTTAAAAATTTCTTTAATTGGTTCTGTAACCGTTGTTATTTTATGGATGAATCTTGAGAATGTACTTTCACTATCTTTTAAAACAGCATGGGATACTTTATCAACAGTTTCTTATTTAACTGTAATGATGGGAATTGCAGCTTCCTTTGTTTTACTGTTCGTTTCAATATTGGACTATTTTTATCAGAAGTATGACTTTGAAAAAAATCTTAAAATGTCTAAACAAGACATCAAAGATGAATATAAAAATTCCGAAGGGGATCCGGTTGTAAAATCTCGGATTAAACAAAGACAACGTGAAATGGCCATGCGTCGGATGATGCAGGAAGTTCCAAACGCGGATGTTGTTATTACGAATCCGACTCACTATGCCATTGCGTTGAAGTACGAAGATGGTCAAATGGATGCCCCTGTAGTGGTTGCAAAAGGTGCGGATTTTATTGCACAAAAAATAAAGCTTATCGCAAAAGAAAATGAAATTATTATGGTAGAAAATCGACCATTAGCTCGTAGTATGTACGATCAAGTTGAGATTGGCGACAGAATACCTGATGAGTTTTTCAAAGCAGTAGCTGAAATTTTAGCGTATGTATATCGAATAAAACGAAAAATTTAGTGTACTACAAGTGGAGGGCAAGTCATGCAGATTCGCGACATCGGAGTTTTAGCAGCCGTCATTTTAATAGTAGCGATGCTCATCATTCCACTTCCAGGATGGATGTTAAGTTTTTTAATCATGGTCAATATTACATTGGCATTAATGGTTTTATTAACTTCTATGAATATGAAGGAAGCGTTAGAGTTTTCCATATTTCCTTCCTTGCTTTTATTGTTGACGTTATTCCGATTAGGTTTGAACGTTTCGACAACCCGTTCGATTTTGAGTAACGGCGAAGCTGGTGGGGTTGTTGAGACGTTTGGAACGTTCGTGGTAGGGGGAAATGTCCTCGTTGGTATGGTTGTTTTCGTTATCCTAATTATTATTCAGTTCATTGTTATTACAAAAGGGGCAGAGCGAGTATCTGAAGTAGCTGCACGTTTCACCCTAGATGCAATGCCTGGTAAGCAAATGAGTATTGATGCGGATTTAAATGCCGGAATGATCTCTGAAGCGCAGGCGAGAGAAAGACGATTAAAAGTTGGGAATGAAGCAGATTTTTATGGAGCAATGGATGGTGCTACTAAATTCGTAAAAGGTGATGCGATTGCCGGTATTATTATCGTTATTATCAACTTATTAGTAGGGATGATTATTGGTGTTGTTCAAATGGGTCTGCCATTTGGTGAAGCGGCTTTGTTATTCTCTCAATTAACAGTTGGAGATGGAATTGTATCACAAGTACCTGCTTTGCTTATTTCAACTGCTACAGGGATTGTGGTTACTCGTCAAGCTTCAGAAGGAAATTTAGGGTCGGATATTACGGGTCAGTTATTGAGCCAACCAAAATTACTATATGTAGCATCCGCAACCATTTTGCTTCTAGGTTTATTCACACCGATTACTGATTTACTTACAATTCCATTAGCTGCTACTTTAGCAATTGGTGCTTTTATGATGAGTCGTAAAGTGGAAGAAGATCCAGCAGAAGTTCTTGAATATGAAGAAGAAGTGGCGACGGATGGAATGAAGAGTCCAGAAAACGTAGTGAACCTACTTAATGTCGACCCGATTGAATTCGAGTTTGGTTACGGATTAATTCCATTAGTAGATACAGCACAAGGTGGAGATTTACTAGATCGAGTTGTTATGATTCGAAGACAGTTAGCACTTGAGCTTGGGATTGTCATTCCAGTTGTTCGTATTCGAGATAATATTCAATTACAACCAAATGAATATCGAATTAAAATCAAAGGGAACGAATTGGCACGGGGGGAACTATTGCTTGATCATTACTTAGCAATGAGTCCAGGAGATGATGACACGATTGAAGGAATAGATACAATTGAGCCTTCATTCGGATTGCCTGCTAAATGGATTACAGAGCATGTAAAAGAAGATGCTGAAATGCTAGGCTATACAGTAGTCGATCCCCCTAGTGTGGTATCTACACATATGACAGAAATCATTCGAGCGAATGCTAATGAGTTATTAGGAAGACAAGAAACAAAACAGTTAATCGATCATGTACGCGAAACGTATCCTATTTTGGTGGATGAGTTAACACCTACGCCATTATCAGTAGGAGAAATACAAAAAGTTCTATCTAAATTACTTAAAGAGCATGTTTCGATTCGAAATTTACCGATTATATTTGAAACATTAGCTGATTATTCGAAAATGACTTCGGATGTCGATATATTAACAGAGTATGTTAGACAATCTTTAGCACGTCAAATTACAACACAATATGCAGGTACACATGCTAATTTAAAAGTATTAACGGTATCAGGTAAAGTCGAAAAACTAATTGCTGATAGTATTCAACAAACAGAACATGGAAATTATTTATCAATTGATCCTAGTGATTCTCAAAATATTTTAGAGTCCATTGCGAAGGAAGTTGACCGGGTTTCTCTCATTGAACAATCGCCGGTTGTATTATGTTCTCCAGCGGTAAGGTTGTACTTGAGACAAATGACAGAGCGTTATTTCCCTCAAATTCCGATTCTTTCATACAACGAACTGGAGTCATCGATTGAAGTACAAAGTGTTGGGGTGGTGAACGTAGAATGAAAATGAAAAAATATACAGCAGTCACAATGACAGAAGCTATGAGCAAAGTTCGTGCCGATTTAGGTGATGACGCGGTGATTTTAAATTCAAAAGTAGTTTATACGAAGGGGTTTTTGGGTCTCTTTAAAAAGAAAACCATTGAAGTTGTTGCTGGAATGGATCAGTATGAAACACCACTTCAACCAGTTCAACCGCTTCAAAAAGAGATGTTAAGTGTTAAAAAAGAAGAGGTCGTTTCAAGTGAACTAAAAAAAGAGTTAAGTGATATTAAAATGCTTGTTCAATCAATGCAACGACCAGTTGAAACAAAAAAATATACGGAAGACATTGAGTCTTTCCTTCAATATTTACGTAATCATGAAATAAATGAAGAGCTTATCACAAGTATTGGTGATGAGCTTTTTGAACATGTAAATGAAAATGATTTAAACAAAAAGTCCCTATCTTATCGTCAAATGGCCACACAAGTCTTAAAAGAAGCTTTAAAAGATGTTCCATTTGGTGGCCTTTCCTATCATAAGAAGTACATTAATGTACTTGGTCCAACTGGAGTTGGAAAAACGACAACGATTGCTAAGATGGCTGCACACGCTGTGTTACAAAAGAAAAAGAAAATTGGTTTTATTACAACAGATACATACCGAATTGCCGCAATCGAGCAATTGAAAACGTATGCTGGTCTCCTACAAGCCCCAGTGGAAATCGTCTATAATAGCGAAGATTTCAAAAAGGCGATGGAGAATTATAAAGAATACGATTTGGTTTTCATTGATACTGCAGGCCGTAACTATAAAGAAGTAAAGTTTGTAGAAGACGTGAAAAAGCTGATTCAATTTGAAGACAACGTAGAATCGTATTTAGTTCTTTCAAGTACATCAAAAGAGAAGGATATGGAAACGATTATTGAACAGTTTAGCTCGTTTCCTATCGAACAATTTATTTTCACTAAAGCCGACGAAACAAATTCTATTGGCTCTATGATTAATTTAATGATTAAATATAATAAGGGACTTGCTTACTATACAGATGGGCAAGAAGTCCCGGAAGATATAAATGAAGCTTCAGTGGATTCTTTGTTAAAGTTACTTTTTAAGGAGTATGAAGATGAGAGATCAAGCTGAGTCACTTCGAATGCATATGCTTCGTAACCAAGGTCAAATTGGTCGCTCTATCGCTGTAGTTAGTGGGAAAGGTGGAGTGGGAAAGAGCAATTTTTCTTTAAACTTTTCTTCTATGCTAGCTTCATTAGGTAAAAAGATTGTTGTAATCGATATGGACATTGGTATGGGCAATATTCATATTTTATTAGGGAAGAGTGTCCCTACAAATTTAAAAGATTATTTAGATGGAAATCAGTCATTGGAGAGTGTTATGTACGAAGGACCTAATGGTATGAAATATATATCAGGTGGATCTGGAATGAATGGTGTAATGGAATGGACGGATGAGATGTTTGATCGGTTAATCCAGGCATTTGAACATTTCCAAAAAGAATACGATATTATTTTGTTCGATATGGGCGCAGGTGCTACAAATAAAATTTTAGATTTAATCGTAGCTGTAGATGATGTCATTGTGATTTCTACTGCTGAGCCAACTGCCATAACAGACGCTTATTCTATGATGAAATATATTCATTTTAAGGATCCAAAAAAGAATTTTTATGTTGTTTGTAATCGTGCTTTTACTGCAGAAGAAGGAAGGGACACAGTAACGAGACTTTCCTTTGCTATGTCTAAGTTTCTGGATAAGGAAGTCACGATATTAGGATCACTTCCAGAAGATCCAGCCGTAAGAAAAGCTGTAAAAGAGCAAATGCCTTTCTCAATCTTGTATCCAGAAGCTGAAATTTCAAAAACACTTCGAGTAATGACGAATCGTTTTATAGAATCTTCGCATGAAGAAGTACATGCAAATGAACAACAAAATACGTTTATCAGTCGTTTGAAAAACATGTTTAAGAAAGGTCGTGACTAACATGATTTTAGGCGAAAAGAAAAAATTACTCGTTGTTGATGATTCCGCATTCATGAGAAAACTGATTAGTGACTTTTTTACTGAGCATCCTCAAATTGATGTCGTTGGAACAGCGCGAAATGGGAAAGATGCTTTATTAAAAATGAAGTCCCTACAACCGGATGTTGTCACGATGGATGTAGAAATGCCTGAGATGAATGGCATTGAAGCTTTAAAACTTATTATGGCAGAATATCCTGTTCCTATTGTTATGTTATCTAGTACCACGAAGAGTGGAACAGAAAACACGATGCTAGCGATGGAATATGGAGCTGTCGACTTTGTTGCAAAACCAAGTGGAACCATTTCACTTGATTTACACAAGGTCAAAGATGAGCTAGTAGAAAAAATTTTCCACGCTTCTCAAGTTCCTGTGAAAAAAATTCGAAACACGGAAGTAAGTAAGCTTCCGAAAGAAACGATAAATGAAAACGAACGTGAACGATTATTGCCTATAGCTGCGACTTCTGAAAAATCAAAAGAACATACATGGATCACCTCACGTAAAAAAATAGTTTTAATCGGAACTTCAACAGGTGGCCCACGTGCTTTACAAGAAGTTTTAACAAGACTTCCAAAAAACATAAACTTGCCGATATTAGTTGTACAGCATATGCCTGCTGGATTTACAAAATCACTAGCTAACCGACTCGACCAATTATCTGAGATTCATGTAAAAGAAGCGGAGCATGGTGAAGTACTCATGGATGGAACGGCCTATATAGCACCAGGAGGCTTTCATTTGCAACTTGCGCGGATAGGTACGAACTATGCGGTTGAATTAAATAACCAACTTCCACCTCGAGTCGGACATCGTCCATCAGTGGATGTTCTATTTGAAAGTGTAAGTCTTTTATCGGATGTTGATAAAATTGCCGTTATTATGACGGGGATGGGTTCAGACGGATCTAAGGGTTTAATACAATTGAAAGAACAAGGTGTAGTAAAAGCAATCGGTGAATCTGCCGATACATGTATTGTATACGGCATGCCAAAAGCTGCATTTGAAACGGGTTTAATCGACGAAGTGGCAGATGTCGATGATATAGCGAAAATAATCATGAAATTCTTGCCTTAAAGGGGTGCCATTCAATGGAGATGAGTCAATATTTAGAAATGTTCATCGAAGAAAGCAAAGAACATTTACAAGCCTGTAATGAAAATTTGTTGGAATTAGAAAAAAATCCTTCTGATTTAAGAATTGTAAATGAGATTTTCCGTTCTGCACATACCTTAAAAGGGATGTCAGCAACAATGGGGTATGAAGACACAGCAGATTTAACACACAAAATGGAAAACGTTCTTGATGCCATTCGAAACGAAAAAATTGTCGTGTCGACTGCTATTCTTGATGTGGTCTTTACAGCAGTGGATCATTTAGAAGCAATGGTTATGGATATAGCGAGTGGCGGAACAGGAAAGCGCGATGTTAGTGCGACTGTTAAAGATTTAAATGCCATAGAAAAAGGTGAATTGGCAGTAGTTGATACTGCTGAAATTGCCGCAACAATAGTAGAAAAAACAAATCAACATTCATTCTTAACATACGATGAATTCGAACTAACAGTCATCTCTCAATCACATGAGCAAGGTTTTAATACATATGAAATTTCTGTAAGCTTACGTGAAGACTGTTTATTGAAAGCTGCACGTGTCTTTATGGTATTTGAATTACTTGAAAAAATGGGCGATGTCATTAAGTCTTCCCCATCAGTAGATCAGTTAGAAAGTGAGCAGTTCGATACTCAATTCCATGTATCATTAGTTACCAACGAACCCGCTGACGATGTTCAAAAGAAATTAATGAAAGTTTCTGAGGTTGTGGAAGTCGTAGTTCATTCAGTGACGATTGAACAATTACAATCTCGAAATAATGCATCCCCTGTTGTAGAAAATGAAAATCAATCTCAAAGTACAAGTTCATCCAATAATGTGGCTGTTGCTCAAAATGCAACGAATGCTCCAACAAAAGGTGTACAAGCAGGAAATAAAACCATTCGTGTAAATATTGAGAGATTAGATATTTTAATGAATCTATTTGAAGAACTGGTAATTGACCGAGGAAGATTGCAATCAATTTCATCAGAGTTAAACCATAGCGAATTAGATGAAACTGTCGAACGCATGACACGAATATCTGGCGACTTACAGACAATTATTTTAACAATGCGTATGGTTCAGGTAGAAACAGTATTTAATCGCTTCCCTAAAATGGTTCGTCAATTAGCGCGTGATTTGAATAAGAAAATTAATCTTGAAATCATTGGTGCAGAAACCGAACTTGACCGAACAGTTATTGATGAAATTGGAGACCCACTTGTTCACTTAATACGAAATGCACTTGATCACGGCGTAGAACGACCAGAAATTCGTGTAGCGAATGGTAAACCTGAAGAAGGTACAGTTGTTTTGAGAGCTTATCATAGTGGGAACCATGTGTTTATCGAGCTAGAAGATGATGGCGCAGGGATTAACCGAGACAAAGTTTTAAATAAAGCAATTTCTAAAGGGATCGTTACAAGTGAAATGGCTGCAACGATGACCGATAAGCAAGTGTTTGAATTGATCATGGCATCTGGCTTCTCAACTGCTGATACCATTTCAGATGTTTCTGGTCGTGGTGTTGGACTAGATGTAGTGAAATCGACCATAGAATCTTTAGGTGGATTTATCACGATTGATTCAACTGAAGGGAAAGGTTCGCTATTTTCGATTCAATTGCCATTAACGTTGTCTATTATTTCAGTCATGCTTGTTGAGATTGAAGAAGAAATGTTTGCAATCCCATTATCTTCAATTATTGAAACAGCAATAATTCGTTCAACTGATATATTAAATGCACACAACCAAAAGGTAATTGATTTCCGTGGCAAAGTGGTTCCTCTTGTATTCTTGGATGACGTCTTCAGTGTGCCAAGAGATGAACAGAGCGATGAAGAGTTTTTATCAGTAGTTATTGTTCGTAAGGGTGACAAAATGGCTGGACTAGTTGTTGATTCATTTGTTGGTCAACAAGAAATTGTACTTAAATCATTAGGTAATTATTTATCAAGTGTATTTGCCATTTCTGGTGCAACCATATTAGGAAACGGTAAAGTGGCATTAATTGTTGATTGTAATGCATTGATCAAATAGTTCACTCGGAGAGGGTGCTTTAAAAAATGACAGAATTAAAAGCAATGGATGATTTAAAAGTTATCGTATTTGAACTAATGAATAAAGAATATGTAATTCCAGTAAGCCAAGTGCAGTCTATTGAAAAAATGATGCACATTACACGTGTACCTAGAACACCTTCATTTGTAAAAGGAGTTATTAACTTACGTGGTGTAGTCACACCTATTATCGATTTACGTGAACGTTTTAACTTGCAGGCAAGTGAAGCCAATGAACAATCTCGTATGATTATGATAAAACTTGAGGATATGGAAGTTGGTTTAATCGTTGATGCAGCAAATGATGTATTGGACATTCCTTTATCCGCAATCGAACCTCAACCTGAAGTTGTTGGTTCAATTGAATCTGAATTTATTGGAGGCGTTGCAAAACTGGAACGTCGACTGCTTGTCATGCTGCAATTAGAAAAGGTATTGAACCCAATTAAGCAGGTCATATAATATGGGGATTCATCAAAATATTACATCTATACATTTAGATGTTTTAAAAGAAATTGGGAATATTGGAGCTGCACATGCAGCCACGGCATTATCTAGTCTCTTAAATAAAAAAATCGATATGAAAGTTCCAAAAGTTGAAATGGTGTCTTTCGATGACATGATGGATCTAGCTGGTGGACCAGATAATGTTGTAACGGCTATTTATCTAAGAATCGAAGGAGATGTCTCAGGTAGTATGTTTTTTATACTACCCATTGAACAATCAAATGCTTTCATTCGAAACTTAATACAAGATCCTACATTTGATTTTGAAAAACCACCATTATCAGAGATTGGTATTTCAGCAATGCAAGAGTTAGGGAATATTTTATCGGGTTCCTATCTGTCAGCACTTTCAGATTTCACAAAATTAAAAATATATCCTACGGTGCCAGCATTAACTGTAGACATGGTAGGAGCAATAATTAGTTTTGGTTTAGTAGAATTGTCTCAAGTTAGCGACTACGTCATTGTAATAGACACAGCTATTCACGAAGAAGATGTGCTGGGATCAAAAGATGTGAGAGGTCATTTCTTTTTACTTCCTGACCCAGAATCGTTTAATTCCATTTTTAAATCATTAGGAGTTACATTACCATGATCATTACAAGGCAGGTTGTCAAAGTAGGTATTGCAGATATGAATGTGGCAAAAAATCCGGATACAATTCGGACATCTGGTCTTGGGTCTTGTGTGGGTGTAGTTTTGTATGATGAGTTCCTAAAAATTGCTGGTTTAGTCCACGTTATGTTACCTGACTCAAGTCTTAATCGTACTGAGTCAATCAATCTTGCAAAATTCGCTGATACTGGTATACCTGCCATAATCGAACAGTTAAAACTTGAAGGTGTTCAACAATTTAAACTAAAAGCAAAAATTGCTGGCGGCGCACAAATGTTTCAATTTGCATCAAGTAGAGATACTTTACGAATTGGGCCTCGAAACGTAGAAGCAGTAAAAGCGTGCTTGCTCCAGTTTAAAATTCCATTAATCGCAGAAGAAACAGGCGGTAGTAGCGGGAGAACGATTGAATTTGACCCATCTACTGGACTATTAAATATTCGAACGGTTAACCAAGGAGTGATTGATATCTAATGGTTGGTTCTATATTATCTAATTGTTGGGCAGCTTTAATTGCCTTTTCATTATATTTTGCTCTTGCTTTACCAAATGGCACACCTATCACCATACTGACCGGTTCGTTTATTTGGTCCTTGGTACTATTCCTTCTCACATTTATTATTCGATATTTGCTCTATTACGTATGGCAATCTGAAGAGATCCCAGTTTTAGACCTAATGGAACAAGTGGAGATTGCACAACAAAAATCCAAGGAATCATCATCTGAAGAAATGGCTGCAGTCGTAAAGCAATTATTGAAAGATGAATAATAGTAAAGATATCTGAGGCAGCTGAATATATTCAGCTGCCTTAAATTATGATTAAAACGTTGATGCCCCATGTTATAACTTGAAATTACCCTATGTTGCAGTTGGAAGTCATATAGTACAAGGTCATTATAATTATATGAACAAAAACGCAGATAATTATATTCATATTTACATCAATTTTAGTTGATTGAAATGGAAGCGGAGACTCCAGGGGGAACAGCACGAGTCTTTAGACCCTGGACTGAGCATCGCGAGGGAAGCGGCTAAAGCCGTGCCCCCCGGAAAGCGTCCGCTGCAATGGAAATCAACATTTAAAATTTGTCTAATTCATAGGCAGCTGAGTGTATTCAGCTGCCCTTTTTGTCGAAATATTTGTTATAATGTTCTTAATATATATTTTTTTACAAATGATAGGGGGATTCGATGACACAATCCAATCAATCCGACGAACAACGTAACTGGCAACTATGGATAAACGAAAAAGATCCAGATGCAGGCGATTTGTTAATCCGTAAATATACCCCCTTGGTTAATTATCATGTCCAAAGAATTGGTGCAGGTCTACCCAAGAATGTCTCGAAAGATGACTTGAAAAGTTTAGGGATGATGGGGTTATTCGATGCGCTTAATAAATTTGAGCCTCAAAGGGACTTGAAATTTGATACATATGCATCGTTTCGTGTTCGAGGAGCAATTATTGATGGTTTAAGAAAAGAAGATTGGCTTCCACGATCAACTCGTGAAAAGGCTAAAAAGTTAGAGGCTAATATT
Source organism: Paenisporosarcina sp. (assembly GCA_041605715.1). Classification (GTDB taxonomy): domain Bacteria; phylum Bacillota; class Bacilli; order Bacillales_A; family Planococcaceae; genus Paenisporosarcina. The sequence continues at coordinate 27,366 of JBFIXW010000007.1, read as the reverse complement.
GAAGATTTAGAACAAAAATTGATGAGGCATGCGACACCGGAAGAAGTGGCTGCGCATGTTGATTTACCTGTTGATGATATTTATCGAACCGTTCAAGAACATTTCTTTTCAAATGTCTTATCGATTGATGAGCAAATACAAGATAATGAAGAGGCTGAAGGTAAATCATTTGTCATTCGTGATGTCGAAACGAAATCTCCAGAACAACAACTGGTAAAGGTTGAATTGTTAGGAGACCTTGCTGATCGCATTAAATTATTGAACGAAAAAGAACAACTTGTCCTTAGTTTATTTTATACAGAAGAGTTAACACTAACCGAAATCGGTGAAATGCTAAATTTATCGACCTCAAGAATTTCACAAATTCATTCAAAAGCCCTTTTTAAGTTACGAAAGTATTTAACCAGTGAAATGTTAAATGCCTAATTGGGGGAAAACATATGAGTCTAAAAGGTGTCGAATTACAAATTGCTATACCCAAAACATTTGACGCTGGTAAGATGTCTGATACAGCAAATCAGTTCACTTTGAGAAACCAAGAAGCTGCTTCTGATGCCATGATGCGACAATTAGAACGAAATCGTTCTACCGTTACAACTACATTGCATGCTGAAGAATTACATCAAGAGAAAGATCCAAAACATCAGGATGCAGAACAGCAAGAGGAACAAGAAGAAAATAGTATAGAAATTAAAGTTGTGTCAAAGCATCCTTATAAAGGGAATTTTGTGGACTTTAGTGGATAGGAGTATCTATGTCAGGTGTGTTATTAACATTTTTATTTATTCTTCAATTTGTTTCTTTTTTTCTAATCGCATTATTATTTACTAGACTATCTAATGCAAAAGATATAGAAAAGCAACACGAAGAATTTATGAAAGAAATGGACGATGCAGTAAGCGCTTATTTATTTGAGATCAAAGACGAAAATAACCGTTTAATCGAAGAGTTGGCTATAACGAATGAAACGAATCACCTTATAAAAGTTGAAGAAAAAACACCAATTGATGAGATTCCATTTTCACCTCGTTCAACTGTTTCTAAAAGTGCAGTTGCAAAACTTTATCAACAAGCTTCCCCTCATAAAGAAACAGTAGAGAATAAAAATGAACTAATTCCACAAAATCAAGTATTAGCTTTATCAAGTGCTGGTAAATCAATTGAGGAAATCGCTAAGCAATTAGGAAAAGGGAAAACTGAAATTGAACTTATGTTGAAATTTCACCATGAATAGGTTGCAGTTCTATTATATATATGGTATATTATCAAATGGTGTTATCACACACGCATTTGGATAGTGACAAGTGGTCCTTATTAAATTAAGGTCTTGTGCTCTAGTTGAAAAATGCGGAGGGAAATTAAACCAAACCAGGAGGAAACAAAAAATGTCAGTAATTTCAATGAAACAATTACTTGAAGCTGGTGTACACTTCGGTCACCAAACTCGCCGTTGGAATCCAAAAATGAAAAAATACATTTTTGTTGAACGTAACGGAATCTACATCATCGATCTACAAAAAACAGTTAAGAAACTTGAAGAAGCTTATGCTTTCATGCGTCAAGTTGGAGCAGATGGTGGTAAAGTTCTTTTCGTAGGTACGAAAAAACAAGCACAAGATGCTATCAAAGAAGAAGCAGAGCGTTCAGGTATGTACTACATTAACCAACGTTGGTTGGGTGGTACACTAACTAACTTCGGTACTATTCAAAAACGAGTTAATCGTATGAAAGCTATCGAAAAAATGGAAGAGGACGGTACATTCACAGTCCTTCCTAAAAAAGAAGTAGGACAACTTAAAAAAGAACACGAACGTCTTGTTAAATTCTTAGGCGGTATTCGCGACATGAAAGGGACTCCAGATGTTATGTTCATCGTTGACCCACGTAAAGAGCGTATTGCTGTTGCAGAAGCTATCAAATTACACATTCCGATCGTTGGAATTGTAGATACTAACTGTGACCCTGATGAAATTGATTATGTAATTCCAGCAAATGATGATGCGATTCGTGCCGTTAAATTATTAACAGCTAAAATGGCAGATGCTTTAATGGAATCAAGACAAGGTGAAGAACAAGCTCCAGCTGAAGCTGCTGCAGAATAATTCACATGTACGATAAAGGTGATAAGCGGCTAAACCCCTTATCACCTTTTTTTGAGAAAAAGACACTCATATATATTGATAGGAGGAAACAATAATGGCAGTTACAGCTCAAATGGTAAAAGAATTACGTGAAAAAACAGGCGCAGGTATGATGGACTGTAAAAAAGCATTAGTAGAAACAAATGGTAATCTTGAAGAGGCAATCGATTTTTTACGTGAAAAAGGACTTTCAAGTGCTGCTAAAAAAGCAGACCGTATTGCTGCTGAAGGTACTACATCTATTTTAGTAAAAGGTAATGAAGCAGTACTTCTTGAAGTAAATGCTGAGACTGACTTCGTTGCTAAAAACGAAGGCTTCCAAGTACTTGTTAAAGAATTAGCTGAACACTTGCTAGCGACTAAACCAGCTTCAGTTGAAGAAGCAACTGCTTCTACTCTACCAAATGGTCTAACAGTAGCTGATCACATTTCAAATGCAATTGCTAAAATTGGTGAAAAAATCACTTTACGCCGATTTGTTGTTCGTACAAAAACTGACAATGATGCTTTTGGTCCTTACCTTCATATGGGTGGACGTATTGGCGTATTGGTAATGCTTGAAGGCTCTACAAACGAGCAAGCTGCTAAAGATGTTGCGATGCACGTTGCTGCATTAAACCCGCAATTCATTTCTCGTGATGAAGTTTCTGAAGAAGAAGTTGACCGCGAGCGTAAAGTGTTAACTGAGCAAGCTTTAAACGAAGGCAAGCCAGAAAACATTGTTGCTAAAATGGTTGAAGGACGTCTTGGTAAGTATTTTGAAGAGGTTTGTCTTTTAGATCAATCTTTCGTTAAAAATTCAGATCAAAAAGTACGTGATTTTGTTAACTCAACTGGCGGAACAGTAACAGAATTCGTTCGTTACTCTGTTGGTGAAGGAATTGAAAAACGTCAAGATAACTTCGCTGAAGAAGTTATGAGCCAAGTAAACAAAGGGTAATTATTATTCGGTTAGTCACTTTATGTGATAAACAGAATATACATCCAATTATACGATTTTACCTAGGGGGCACGATTTTGTGTTCCCTATTTTTCCACAAAAAAGTGTGATGGAGGATTCCTATGAGCGAACCACAATACAAAAGAGTTGTACTAAAGCTAAGCGGAGAAGCATTAGCAGGGGAGCAAGGTTTTGGTCTATCACCCCAAATTATTATGTCAGTTGCAGAACAAGTAAAAGAAGTAGTTGAGTTAGGTGTTGAAGTTGCTGTAGTTGTTGGCGGTGGAAACATTTGGCGTGGGAAAATAGGTAGTGAAATGGGAATGGATCGTGCTACAGCCGATTATATGGGCATGTTAGCAACCGTTATGAATTCATTAGCCTTGCAAGACTCTTTAGAAAAAGTAGGCATTGAAACTCGGGTTCAATCATCGATTGAAATGAGACAAGTTGCTGAGCCATATATTCGTAGAAAAGCAATTCGTCATCTTGAAAAGAAACGTGTTGTGATTTTTGCAGCGGGTACTGGAAATCCTTATTTCTCTACTGATACGACAGCGGCTCTTAGAGCAGCAGAAATTGAAGCAGATGTTATTTTAATGGGTAAAAACAATGTTGATGGTGTTTATTCGGATGATCCTAAAACAAATAGTAATGCTAAAAAATATGATGAGTTATCTTTCTTAGAAGTTATCCAACAAGGTCTTCAAGTAATGGATTCTACAGCATCAACCTTATGTATGGACAATGATATTCCGCTTATCGTATTCTCAATAATGGAACATGGAAATATTAAACGTGTTGTATTAGGTGAAAAAATCGGAACAGTTGTTAGGAGGAACTCAAATTGACAAAAGAAGTTTTAAATCAAACTACTGAAAGAATGACAAAAGCAATTCAAGCATTGACTCGTGAACTTTCAACGATTCGTGCAGGTCGTGCAAGTGCTTCATTGCTTGATAAAATCTTTGTTGATTACTACGGTGCTCCAACACCTATTAATCAAATCGCTGGAGTTGCGACGCCAGAAGCTCGTTTGATCACGATTCAACCTTACGATAAATCTTCACTTGGTGACATTGAAAAAGCAATTCTGAAATCTGATCTTGGTATTTCACCTTCGAATGATGGTACGTTGATTCGAATTGCCATTCCAGCGTTAACTGAAGAACGCCGTAAAGATTTAGTTAAAGTGGTTAAAAAGGAAGCTGAAGAAGCAAAAGTTGGAATTCGCAACATCCGTCGTGATGCTAATGATGAATTGAAGAAGTTAGAAAAAAATGGTGACATCACTGAAGATGATTTACGCAGCTTCACAGAAGATGTTCAAAAATTAACGGATGATCATATTGTGAAAATTGATCAAGTTGCAAAAGATAAAGAAAAAGAAATTTTAGAGGTTTAAAGAATCGTCCCAACCTTATCCGAATTTTCTTTCTTAACGGTAGAACTTTCTTTTAATGAAGACGTCCTTACTACTAGGACGTCTTTTTTTCGTCAGAATGAAGAATATGCAAGCATTTTTTGTTATGATAAGAAAGAAACCGTTCCGAGATGTAAGTAAAGTGGAGGCTCCAATATGTTGAATAAACTCTTTCGGCGTAATACTGAACGACCGAACCTAATGTTAGCGGAACGAATTTCGCTAGTTAAAAATGAAATGATACCTACTCACATTGCCATTATTATGGATGGTAACGGGAGATGGGCAAAAAAACGTGCACTTCCTAGAGTGGCCGGACATCATGAAGGCATGAAAACCGTTAGAAAAATCACACGATTAGCAAATGATCTAGGCGTGAAAGCCTTAACTGTATATGCTTTCTCAACTGAGAATTGGAAACGACCAAAAATGGAAGTCGATTTTCTCATGAGATTGCCGGAAGAATTTTTAGGTACGTATTTACCAGAACTGATTGAACAAAATGTTCGTGTCGAAATGATGGGAGAAATCGATTCAATTCCACCACATACACACGCTGCTGTTAATAAAGCGATGCTTGCAACAAAAGACAATACAGGATTGGTTTTAAACTTTGCATTAAACTATGGAAGTCGTTCAGAAATTACAAAAGCAACGCAAAGTCTTGCTGAACAAGTAAAACAAGGCAAGCTACTGCCTTCTGAAATCACAGAAGAAATGCTTTCGCAATATTTAATGACTTGCTCATTACCTGAACCGGACCTATTAATTCGTACAAGTGGGGAAGTCCGTCTTAGTAATTTCATGCTATGGCAATTAGCATATACAGAATTTTGGTTTACTGATACGTTATGGCCAGATTTTGATGAAAGTTGTTTACTTGATGCAGTGGAGAGCTATCAGAAAAGGAATAGACGTTACGGAGGATTGAAAGGGGAGTAAAGCACTTGAAACAACGCATACTCACAGCTGTAATCGCTGCTGCATTTTTTATACCGATTGTCATTTTAGGAGGTCTACCATTCACTATATTGGTGTATGCGATGGCAACTGTCGCTTTATATGAAATTTTGAAGATGAAGGGACTATCCCTTTTTTCTGTTCCAGGATTAATTTCATTGTTTGCTTTGTTTGTATTTTTATTACCTACCAAATCGGCAAATCAATTAATGGATTTAACAAGCTACACAAAAATAGATTTAGCACTCATAACTATATTAATTCTACTTACCTATATTGTTGTTGTAAAAAATCGCTTCAATTTTGATGATGCAGCCTTTTCGATTTTAGGTGCTCTCTATATTGGAATCGGATTTTTCTATTTTATTGAAACGCGAATAGCTGGTATTGAATATGTCATTTTTACATTAGGAATTGTGTGGACAACGGACTCAGGTGCCTATTTTATTGGCAAAAAATTTGGTAAGAACAAATTATGGCCAGATATTTCACCGAATAAAACCATAGAAGGTTTTTTTGGCGGAATTATAGCGGCCATTGTTTTTGCGCTCATTTTTCAGTTCATCTCTCCTTTCCCAATTTCAATCATTGCTTTAATCATTGTTACAATCATTGCTTCTATTTTCGGGCAAATGGGTGATTTAGTTGAATCTGCTTTAAAGCGACAATACCAAGTAAAGGATTCAGGGGATATTTTACCAGGGCACGGAGGAATATTAGACCGATTCGATAGTTTATTGTTTGTCCTACCATTATTACATTTCTTGCATTTTGTTGGATAAAGGGGATTGAATTGCATGACGAAGCATATAAGTTTATTAGGCGCTACAGGATCAATTGGAATACAAACGCTTGATATTATAAAAGAACATCCAGAAGAATTTAATTTAGTTGCCTTTTCTGTTGGTCGCAATTTGAACAAAGCACGCGAGATTCTTCGTGATTTCAAGCCTTCGCTAGTGTCTGTTCAAGATGAATCTGATTCTCGAGTGCTTCAACAAGAATTCCCTAAAATTCAATTCACTCATGGCTCTAAGGGATTAGTTGAGGTCGCAACCCATTCTGATACGAGTGTATTAGTGAATGCGGTCTTAGGAAGCGTAGGTTTAGAATCAACATTAGAAGCTATAAAACAACAAAAGACCATCGCTTTGGCCAATAAAGAAACACTAGTAACAGCAGGACATCTCGTTATGGCTGCTGCTGAAAAATACCAGACCTCTATATTACCTGTGGATAGTGAACATTCAGCACTTTTTCAATCAATGAATGGGGAAGACCGCAGTGAGATCAGTAAACTGATTTTAACAGCATCTGGAGGCAGCTTTCGCGACAAGACGAGAGAAGAATTAGCCAATGTAACTATTAAAGATGCTTTAAATCATCCGAATTGGTCGATGGGCGCCAAGATTACAATCGATTCAGCTACGATGATGAATAAAGGATTAGAAGTCATTGAAGCTCATGTGTTGTTTAATATTCCTTATGATGATATTGAAGTCGTATTACATAGGGAAAGTATTATTCATTCAATGGTGGAATTCCAAGATACAAGCATCATGGCCCAATTAGGTACACCTGATATGAGAGTACCTATTCAATATGCATTATCGTATCCGAATCGTTTGCCTAGAAAGAATGCAAAACGGTTAAACTTGGTGGAAATTGGCAAACTTCATTTTGAAGAAATGAATATGAAACGATTCCAGGCCTTGAAGCTAGCCTATGATGCAGGACGAGCAGGCGGGACAATGACAACTGTTCTAAATGCTGCAAATGAAGCGGCTGTAGCCTTATTCCTGGGAGAACGTATTTCATTCCTGGAAATTGAAGAGATGATTGAAAGAATCATGGACGAACATCAAGTTGTTTCAAAACCTGATTTGGAGACAATCCTTCATGTAGATGCTGAAACAAGAAAAGCCATTCAAAACATGGTAAAATAATTAAAGCTTTGAGTGAACTGAAAAGCTAGATAAAGGTGGGATACCATGGAATCAACCATTGCGTTTATATTAATTTTTGGGTCACTTGTTTTCTTTCATGAATTAGGACATTTTATTTTCGCCAAAAGAGCAGGGATTATGGTGAGAGAATTTGCTATTGGTTTTGGTCCGAAAATTTTAGGATTTACAAAAGGTGAAACTTTATATACCATCCGTTTATTACCTTTAGGTGGATATGTTCGTATGGCTGGTGAAGACATGGACTCGGTTGAATTACAACCCGGTTTTCGTGTCGGATTACTTCTGAATCGAAATGAAGAAGTCACAAAAATTGTGCTAAATCAAAATAAACTTTTACCAGACATGCTTTTTCTAGAAGTTGAACGTTCAGACTTAGAAAAAGGTTTGTGGATAGAAGGCTATGATGAAGAAGAACGTTTAGTACGTTATACAGTTTCTCGAAATGCAGTCATCTCTGAAAATGGCAAGGAAACGCTTATTGCTCCATACGATCGTCAATTCGGTTCGAAATCGATTGGGAAACGAGCGATGGCTATCTTTGCTGGACCTTTATTTAATTTCATTTTGGCCTTTTTCATTTTCCTAGCGATTGGATTGCTTCAAGGGGTCCCTACATACGAACCGGTGATCTCTGGTGTTCAAGATAAAGGACCCGCAATTGAGGCAGGCATCCAAGAAGGAGATTTAATAACTAAAATTAACGGTCAAGCAATTGATTCATGGCAACAATTAGCCGGAAAGATTCAAGAAAGTCCCGGCAAAGAGCTGAATTTTGAATATGTCCGTGATGGAGAAACCTTACAATCGAACATTACGCCAAAAACAATTGAACAAAAAGGACAAACTTTTGGTCAAATTGGTGTGTTATATGAAAGTCCAGTTGAAAAAAATCCGCTTAAAGCAGTAGCTTATGGCGCGGAACAAACATATACATGGATTCTCAAAATCTTTGAACTACTCGGTATGCTTGTAACTGGTCAGTTTACAATCGATGCATTGTCTGGTCCGGTAGGGATTTATAAAGCTACTGAAGAAGTTGCTCAATACGGCGTTTTTAATTTAATGAATTGGGCAGCTATTTTAAGTATCAATTTAGGGATAATGAATTTACTCCCACTCCCTGCATTAGATGGTGGCCGTTTACTATTCTTCTTGTTCGAAGCAATTCGTGGAAAACCGATTGACCGACAAAAAGAAGGTATGGTTCATTTCGTTGGAATTATGTTGCTCATGGTCCTCATGGTTGTTGTAACATGGAACGATATTCAACGATTTTTCTTTTAAGTAACACTTAGTTCATTGTCAATATAGATATTCACAATATGAGATTTCCCCTAAATAATAGCTAGTGGTCTTAAAGACATTTCATTCATGCAAAGGGTCTTACTAAAGAATTCAAAAATCATTAAAATACGTATTCGGTTGAGGAGCTTATTTATTTATGAAACAGAGTCAAACGTTTATACCAACACTACGAGAAACGCCAGCTGACGCAGATGTTAAGTCACATCAAATGTTATTAAGATCAGGATTCATTCGTCAAAACACAAGTGGAATTTATTCATTCTTACCACTTGGTAAACGAGTTCTACAAAAGGTAGAACAAATCGTTCGTGAAGAAATGGATGCTATTAATAGTGTTGAAGTGCTAATGCCTGCTATGCAACAAGCTGAACTATGGCAGGAAACTGGTCGTTGGTATTCATATGGACCAGAGTTGATGCGCTTGAAAGACAGACATAATCGTGAATTTGCGCTTGGTGCAACACATGAAGAAGTAATTACATCACTTTTGCGTGATGAAATAAAATCTTATAAAAAATTACCTTTAACGCTTTATCAAATTCAATCGAAATTCAGAGATGAAAAACGTCCCCGTTTCGGTTTGTTGCGCGGTAGAGAGTTCCTAATGAAGGATGCTTATTCGTTCCATGCAACACGTGAAAGTTTAGATCAAACTTATGAAGATATGGTCCAAGCTTATTCACGAATTTTTACACGTTTAGGACTTAATTTCAGAGCGGTAATTGCAGATTCAGGTGCTATTGGCGGAAAAGACACCCATGAATTCATGGTTCTTTCGGAAATTGGCGAAGATACAATTGCTTATTCAGACTCATCTGATTTTGCTGCAAATATTGAAATGGCTGAAGTGAATATGAAGTACGATGTTTCAACTGACGAGTTACTTGAAATGGAAAAACTGAGCACGCCAGATCAAAAAACAATTGAGCAAGTTTCTAATTTCTTGAATGTAAGTCCACAACAATGTATCAAAACATTAGTGTTTAAAGCTGACGAAGAATTTGTTATCGTTTTAGCACGCGGCGACCATGAAATTAATGACATTAAGGTAAAAAATGCCTTACAAGTAAAAACGATTGAATTGGCTAGCGAAGAAGAAACGAAACAATTAATGCAATGTGAAGTTGGATCACTTGGTCCTGTTAAAATTCCAGTTGGTATAAAAGTTTTAGCAGATCACGCAGTTGCTTCTATTCGAAACGGTGTTTGTGGGGCGAATGAGGCTTCTGTTCATCTGACTAATGTGAACCCAGAAAGAGATTTCGCAGTTGACCAATATGAAGATCTTCGATTCATTATGGAAGGCGACCCTTCACCAGATGGCAAAGGAACAATTGTCTTTGCTAAAGGGATTGAAGTAGGACATGTATTTAAATTGGGAACGACTTATTCTGATCCAATGAATGGTACTTTCTTAGATGACAATGGACGTAGTCAACCTTATATTATGGGTTGTTATGGAATCGGTGTTTCTAGAGTCATGGCAGCTGTAGCAGAACAATACCAAGATGAAAAAGGATTTACTTGGCCTGGAGCTGTTTCGCCATACGACGTTCACTTAGTACCTGTAAATACGAAAGAAGAGACACAAGTAGCTTTAGCTGATGATTTATACAAACTTCTTAAATCATATCGTTATGATGTGTTATATGATGACCGTGCTGAACGTGCGGGAGTTAAGTTTGCGGATGCAGATTTAATCGGACTTCCAATTCGAATAACAGTTGGAAAAAAAGCATCAGAAGGCATTGTTGAAGTGAAAATTCGCCATTCTGGTGAATCATTTGATTGGAACAGAGAAGAAGTATTAGACCATTTACAAACATTTTTTCGTACATTCAATCAGTGATTAGTAAAAATACTTTGTATTAAACACATGGCAAAGAAGTAGGAAGACCGAGTTCTCAGGTCTTCCTTTCTTATTCAGTAACGAGAGGAGGTCCATTAGTGACTGAAATACTTGAAGCTAAAAGACGTTTACAACATTTACTACTGCAATTGCAATTAACAGACGATCAATACATGCCATTTTTTGAATCAGCCTCATTATCGAGAATGACGGTACATAAAAAAGAGCGAGTTTGGAAATTTATGATTCAAGTAGAACAGGTACTACCTTTTGAATTATTCTTGCTTCTTCAAACTAGACTACGTGAAAAATTTGCAGGCATAGCAGATGTGAAATTAATACTTGCTTGTGAAAATAAAGAAGTAAGCCATGATTTAATTTGTTCATATTGGCCCATTATTCTAGAGGAAATAGATGATATGTCTCCACCTCTTAGAAACCGTCTAATTGGTCAACAACCAGCTTTTAATGGACAAACTGTTTTATTCACCTGTGCATTAGAAATTGAACATCGTACACTAAAATCGAAATATGCAGAGAAAATTTCAGCTGTATATACATCTTATGGATTCCCATTGATGCCTGTAGATTTTAAAATGGTAGAAGAAGCTGCAGAACAAGCGGAAGCGCATCAGGCATTTTTGGAAGAACGTAGAATTGAAGAAGAAGAACTAGGTAAAAAAGCGCTTGCCGATATGCAAAAACGTGATAAAGACCGTTCAACTTCTGGTCCTACCCATAATGGTCCATTCCAATTAGGTGTAAATATCAAGCCGGATGAACCAATAATGGAAATTAAACAAATTCAAGATGAAGAACGTAGGATTACGATAGAAGGATTTGTGTTCGATGTTGAAGTGAAAGAGTTACGAAGTGGTCGTTCGTTATTAACCGTTAAAATGACCGATTATACAGACTCGATTTTAGTTAAAATGTTTTCCCGTGATAAAGAAGATGCGGAATTAATGGCAATGTTGAAAAAAGGGACTTGGTTAAAAGTTCGAGGGTCTGTACAAAACGATACATTCGTTCGCGATCTAATAGTGATGGCTCAAGACATGATGGAGATTCGAGTAGACGTTCGTAAAGATACAGCGCCAGAGGATGAAAAAAGAGTAGAACTTCATTTGCATACGCCAATGAGTCAAATGGATGCTGTATCCTCAGTTGATGCACTTGTTAGCCAAGCAGCGAAATGGGGGCACCCAGCAGTCGCTATTACTGATCATGCAGTGGTGCAATCATTCCCAGATGCTTATGCAGCGGGTAAAAAACATGGCATTAAAATTATTTATGGGTTAGAAGCTTACTTAGTAAATGATGGGGTTCCCATCGCATACGAAGAAGAGCACATAAAATTATCAGATGCTACATACGTGGTCTTTGATGTTGAAACAACGGGTCTTTCAGCCGTCTATGATTCTATTATTGAATTAGCAGCAGTTAAGATTAAAGACGGGAATGTAATTGACAAGTTTGAAAGCTTTGCGAATCCACATCATCCACTGTCTGCAACCACAATTAATTTAACTGGCATAACTGATGATATGGTTACCGATGCACCAGAAATTGAAACGGTCATTAAAGATTTCCATGATTGGATTGGCGATAGCATTTTAGTCGCACATAACGCTTCTTTTGATATGGGCTTTTTATATGTTGGGTACAAAAAATGTGGCTTGCAGGAGACCATCCACCCTGTAATAGATACATTAGAATTAGCGAGATTTTTGCATCCTGAACTGAAAAATCACCGATTAAATTCATTGGCAAAGAAATTCAATATCGATTTAACGCAACATCATAGAGCCATTTATGATACAGAGGCTACAGGATACTTATTGCTTATCTTATTAAAAGAAGCAGAAGAAAAAGGAATCAACTACCACGATGAATTTAATTACCAAACAGGAAATGGCGAGTCATATAAAAGGGCGAGACCTTCGCATTGTACCTTATTGGCAACTGATGAAGTTGGATTGAAAAATTTATTTAAATTGGTCTCAACTTCACATATGAATTCGTTTTTCCGAGTTCCCCGAATTCCAAAATCCGTTCTAGTGAAGCATCGTAAAGGGTTAATTATTGGTTCGGGATGCGACAAAGGAGAAGTTTTTGAAGGATTAATGCAAAAATCTCCTGAAGAAGTTGAAGATATTGCAAAGTTCTATGATTATTTAGAAATTTTTCCAAAAGAAGCTTATTCTCATTTGATTGAATTAGAGCTTGTGAGAGATGAATGGAATCTTGAAGATATTATTCGTAAGATGGTGAAGCTCGGTAAGAAACTTTCAATTCCAGTCGTAGCAACAGGAAATGTACATTATGTACATGAGAATGATGCGATATTTAGACAGATATTAATTGGTGGTCAAGGTGGAGCAAACCCATTAAATCGAGCTAAATTACCAAAAGTTCACTTTAGAACGACGAATGAAATGTTAGATTCATTTGCTTTCTTAGGTGAAGAAACAGCTAAACAATTAGTTGTAGAGAACTCAAATAAAATTGCAAATATGATTGAAGACATCAAGCCGATCAAAGATGATTTGTATACACCGAAAATTGAAGGGTCAGATGAAGAAGTTCGTGAACTTAGCTATTCAATGGCGAAACATATTTATGGTGAAAACTTACCTGAAATTGTTGAAGCTCGAATTGAAAAAGAACTCACGTCAATTATTGGACATGGATTTGCAGTTATTTATTTAATTTCGCATAAGCTTGTGAAGAAATCACTGGATGACGGATACCTAGTTGGTTCACGTGGTTCAGTAGGTTCATCATTGGTTGCAACATTAATGGAAATTACGGAAGTAAATCCGCTTCCTCCACATTATGTTTGTCCGACGTGCAAACAGGCAGAGTTTTTCGATGATGGTTCCGTAAGCTCTGGTTTTGACTTGCCAAATAAAGACTGTCCTGTCTGTGAAACTCCATATCGTAAAGATGGACAAGATATTCCATTCGAAACTTTCCTAGGGTTCAAAGGGGATAAGGTGCCAGATATTGACCTTAACTTTAGTGGGGAATACCAGTCTGTTGCCCATAATTATACGAAAGTTCTCTTTGGAGAAGATAATGTATATCGAGCGGGAACAATTGGTACAGTTGCAGAAAAAACAGCTTATGGTTACGTTAGAGGGTATGCAAATGATCATAACTTAACAATTCGTGGTGCTGAAATTGATCGATTGGTTTTAGGGTGTACTGGTGTAAAACGGTCAACGGGACAACATCCAGGGGGCATAATAGTTGTGCCTGATTATATGGATATCTATGACTTTTCACCAATTCAATTCCCAGCAGACGCTCAAGATTCAGAATGGAAAACAACTCATTTTGATTTCCATTCTATACATGATAATTTGTTGAAACTTGATATTCTAGGACACGATGATCCAACAGCTATTCGTATGCTACAGGATTTATCTGGAATAGATCCTAAAACCATTCCAACGGATGATCCTGAAGTGATGAAGATTTTTAGTGGTACATCGTCTTTAGGTGTAACAGAAGAACAAATAGGGTGTAAGACAGGGACGCTTGGTATTCCTGAGTTTGGAACGCGGTTTGTGCGTCAAATGCTTGAAGAAACAAAACCTTCTACTTTTTCTGAACTTGTGCAGATTTCAGGATTATCTCATGGTACAGACGTTTGGCTTGGGAATGCACAAGAGTTGATTCAAAACGGTACCTGTCAACTATCTGATGTTATTGGATGTCGTGATGATATTATGGTGTATTTAATCTATCAAGGATTAGAACCGTCGTTGGCATTTAAAATTATGGAATCGGTGCGTAAAGGTAAAGGACTTACACCTGAATTCGAAAGTGATATGCGCTCAAATGGCGTACCGGAATGGTATATTGATTCTTGTAAAAAAATCAAATACATGTTCCCTAAAGCCCATGCGGCTGCTTATGTATTAATGGCCGTTCGTATTGCTTACTTTAAAGTTCATTTCCCAATTCTATATTACACAGCTTATTTCACTGTTCGCGCAGCAGACTTTGACTTGCATGTGATGACGAAAGGTTCTGCTTCAATTAAAGCGAAGTTAGATGAAATAAATGCTAAAGGCTTGGATGCAGCACCCAAAGAGAAAAGCTTGATGACAGTCCTTGAGATTGCTCTTGAAATGTGTGAGCGTGGTTATCACTTTAAAAAAGTGGATTTGTACCGTTCAAGTGCTTCTGAATTTATCATTGATGGGAAAGGGTTAATCCCACCATTTAATGCGATACCAGGTCTAGGAACAAATGTAGCTAAAGCGATTGTGGAAGCACGGAAAAATGGAGAGTTTCTTTCTAAAGAAGATTTACAACAACGTGGGCGTGTCTCCAAAACATTGATTGAGTACATGGATACACTTGGTTGTTTAGAAGGTATGCCAGATGCAAATCAGTTGTCTCTATTCTGAGCCTGATTTGCACACAGTGCATGGTTATGGTATAATTTGAGTAACATTTGTTGATAGGTACGCGACAAAAGAGTGGGATTTCCCGCTCTTTTCTGTTTGTTATGTCGTAAACAATATCTAGCAGGAGGCATGTATGAGCAAAATATTAAACGAAGTAGAAAAGCTTGTGAAGCCCATTGTTGAAGAATTAAACCTTGAATTAATTGATTTGGAATTTGTAAAAGAAGGCCGAGATTGGTTTTTACGTATTTATGTAGATACACCTCAAGGTGGAATCGATATCGAACAATGTGCACTAGTTAGTGAACGTGTAAGTGGTGTTTTAGATGAACAAGATCCGATTGAACAAAATTATTTCTTAGAAGTTTCTTCACCTGGTGCAGAACGACCGCTTAAAAAAGAAAGTGATTATGAAAAAGCAGTCGGGAAGTATATCCATGTAAAAACATACGCAGCAGTTAAAGAGTTGAATGAAAAGGAATTTGAAGGAACTTTACTTTCAAATACTCCAGAAGAACTTGAAATTGAAGTGCGTGTGAAGACTAGAAAAATTAAAGTTAAATTGACAAAAGAGAAAATTGCATTTGCGCGATTAGCAATTAATTTCTAAGCATAATGTGAATTTAGGAGTGAAGAAAATGAGTAGTGAATTGCTAGATGCGTTAGTCGCATTAGAAAAACAAAAAGGCATTTCTCGTGATGTTTTGGTTGAAGCGATTGAAGCCGCCTTAGTGACGGCTTATAAACGCAATTTCAATCAAGCACAAAACGTACGTGTAGATTTAAATTTAGATAATGGTTCAATGCGTGTTTATTCTCGCAAAGACGTTATGGAAGAAGTATTAGACGAGCGCCTTCATATATCATTAGAAGATGCAAAAGTTGTTAACCCAGCATTTGAACTTGGTGACATCGTGGAAGAGGAAGTAACACCACGTAACTTTGGTCGAATTGCTGCTCAAACAGCAAAGCAAGTTGTTACACAACGTGTACGTGAAGCTGAGCGTGGACTTATCTATGAAGAATACGTAGATCGCGAAGAGGATATCGTAAACGGAATTGTTGAACGATTAGATGCTCGTAATATTTATGTAGGTCTTGGAAAAGTTGAAGCTGTTTTACCAGTAAATGAGCAAATTCAAAATGAAGTGTATCATCCACATGATCGTATTAAAGTGTTCATCACAAAAGTTGAACGTACGACTCGTGGACCCCAAGTATTCGTTTCGAGAACACATCCAGGTTTACTTCGTAGACTATTTGAGATGGAAGTTCCTGAAATCTTTGATGGAATTGTTGAGATTAAGTCAATCGCTCGTGAAGCAGGAGACCGTTCAAAAATTTCAGTTGTAGCTCATAACGAAGAAGTAGATCCTGTTGGATCATGTGTTGGTTCAAAAGGCTCTCGTGTTCAAACGATTGTTAATGAATTAAATGGTGAGAAGATTGATATTGTTGAGTGGTCTGAAGATCCAGTAATCTTTGTTGCAAATGCTTTGAGTCCTTCTAAGGTTCTTGATGTTCAAGTAAATGAAGAAGAGAAATCAACGACTGTCGTTGTTCCCGACTATCAATTGTCTTTAGCAATTGGTAAAAGAGGTCAAAATGCTCGTCTAGCTGCTAAATTAACTGGTTGGAAAATTGACATTAAGAGCGAAACGGATGCACGTGAATTAGGATTATATCCACCTGCTAATGCTCAATATGATGATGAGTACGAAGAAGATGAGTATGAAGACAATGATTCAATTGACTTATATAAAGACGACGAAGAATAAGCGAAGAGGGTGAATTCTGATGTCGAATCAAAAGAAAATTCCACTGCGTAAATGTGTAGCTACAAACGAAATGTTTCCAAAAAAAGAAATGATTCGTATTGTTCGTTCGAAAGAAGGCGAAGTGGCAGTTGATCTAACTGGTAAAAAGTCTGGACGCGGTGCATATGTTTCAAAATCAGTGAAAGCTGTTGAAGTTGCTAAAAAACGCAAAGTTTTGGAAAGTCAATTAGAAGTAGCTGTACCTGAAACAATATATGCAGAATTAATGTCCATTGTTTCAGAAGAAGGCACTTTATGAATCCAGAACAAGCAATTTTACAACTATTAGGATTAGCTACTCGAGCACGAAAGATTACTACTGGTGAAGAATTAGTGGTAAAAGATGTTCGTGGCAATAGAGCGAAACTAGTCATCATATCTACGGATGCTTCTGCTAATACGAGCAAAAAGTTAAAAGATAAATGTACGTCTTACAACGTTGAGTTGCATGAATTCGGTGATCGATATGATCTCGGACATGCTACAGGAAAAGAGGCCCGAGTGGTACTCGCCATTACAGATGCCGGTTTCGCGAAAAAACTGTCCGGCCTTCTCAACGAAATAAACCGGGGGTGACCTAATGAGCAAATTAAGAGTTCATGAATATGCGAAACAGATTAATAAGACCAGCAAAGAAGTTATTGAAGAATTAGGTAAATTAAATGTTCAAGTGACGAATCATATGTCGACATTAGAAGGCGATGCTGTATCTAAATTAGATTCAGTTTATAAAAAATCTTCAACAGCACCAAAACAAACGACATCGGCTGAACGTCCACAAGGACAAAACACTCGTCCCCAAGGAGATCGCCCACAAGGACAAAACACTCGTCCCCAAGGAGATCGCCCACAAGGACAAAGCACTCGTCCACAAGGAGATCGCCCACAAGGACAAAGCACTCGTCCACAAGGAGATCGCCCACAAGGACAAAACACTCGTCCGCAAGGAGATCGCCCACAAGGACAAAATACACGTCCGCAAGGAAATCGTCCTCAAGGACAAAACACACGACCTCAAGGGGATCGTCCGCAAGGGCAAAACACTCGCCCTCAAGGAAATCGCCCACAAGGACAAAATGCTCGTCCTCAAAGTACTACTCCAGCGAAGCCATCTAGTGGTCAAGCTAGAGGTGTAGCTACTCAAGGAACAGCTCGTGATAAACAAAAATCTCAAACGACTAATTCAACAGATAGTCGTAAACAAGAACAAGGTACGCAAGCTAAAGAGCAAAAAGTTTTCGGTCAAAATAAAGCTCCAGCTGGTGCATATAGAGGTCGTCAAGGCGGCGGTGGTAATCATCGTCCTGGTACAGGAAATCGCGCTGGTCGTAAAGGCAAGCAAAATCGCCAACCAGTAGCTCCTCCAGTACCAAGAAAAGAAAAAGAATTACCAGAAAAAATCACTTTTTATGAATCTTTATCAGTTGCAGAACTTGCGAAAAAGTTAGGCCGTGAACCTTCAGAGATCATTAAAAAATTATTCTTACTTGGTGTAATGGCTACAATCAACCAAGAACTGGACAAAGATGCAATTGAACTAATTTGTGCAGACTACGGTGTTGAAGTAGAAGAAGAAATTCGAGTAGATATTACTGATTTAGAAGGTTATTTTGAAGATGAAACAGAAGTAGCTGGCGTACAAAAAGAACGTCCACCAGTTGTAACAATCATGGGTCACGTTGACCATGGTAAAACAACATTACTTGATTCAATCCGAAAAACAAAAGTTACTGCAGGCGAAGCTGGCGGTATTACTCAACATATTGGGGCATACCAAGTTGTTGAGAGCGGTAAGAAAATTACATTCTTAGATACTCCTGGACATGCGGCGTTCACAACAATGCGTGCTCGTGGTGCGAAGGTTACGGATATCACAATTTTAGTAGTTGCAGCAGATGATGGTGTAATGCCTCAAACAATTGAAGCAATTAACCATGCTAAAGCAGCTGAAGTTCCAATTATTGTTGCTGTTAATAAAATGGATAAACCTGCAGCAAACCCTGACCGTGTAATGCAAGAGTTAACAGAACATGGGTTAGTATCTGAAGCTTGGGGTGGAGAAACGATTTTTGCTCCGATTTCAGCTTTAACAGGTGAAGGTATTGATAATCTATTAGAAATGATTTTATTAGTTTCTGAAGTTGCTGAATTAAAAGCTGATCCTAAACGTCGTGCTATTGGTACAGTAATTGAAGCTCAATTAGATAAAGGTCGTGGATCAGTAGCAACTCTACTTGTTCAAGATGGAACATTAAAAGTTGGAGATCCAATTGTTGTTGGTCATACATTTGGTCGAGTTCGTGCGATGGTAAACGATTTAGGTCGTCGTGTCAAAGAAGCGGGTCCAAGTATGCCAGTTGAAATCACAGGATTAAGTGAAGTACCACAAGCTGGCGATCGTTTTGTTGTCTTTGAAGATGAAAAAACAGCTCGTCAAGTGGGTGAATCCCGTGCAACAACTATGGTTCAAGAACAACGTTCAGAGAAAACGCGTGTAACATTAGATAACTTATTTGACCAAATGAAACAAGGCGAAATGAAAGAGCTTAACCTTATTGTGAAAGCGGATGTGCAAGGTTCCGTTGAAGCAATGGCTGCGTCATTGATGAAGATAGAAGTTGAAGGGGTTAATGTTCGAATTATCCACACTGGTGCTGGTGCAATAACTGAATCCGATATTTCACTAGCTGCAGCTTCAAATGCTATCGTTATTGGGTTTAACGTTCGACCTGATATTAATGCAAAACGTGCTGCAGAAGCTGAAGGTGTAGATATTCGTTTACATCGTGTTATTTATAAAGTAATTGAAGAAATCGAAGCAGCTATGACTGGTCTATTAGATCCTGAGTTCCAAGAAAAAATCATTGGTCAAGCTGAAGTTCGAGAAACATTCAAAGTATCGAAAATCGGTACAATTGCAGGAAGTTATGTAATTGAAGGTAAAATTGCTCGCGATAGCGGAATCCGTGTTATTCGTGATAGCATCGTGGTTTTTGAAGGCGTTTTAGATTCGCTTAAACGTTTTAAAGATGATGCAAAAGAAGTAGCTAAAGGGTATGAATGTGGTATTACTGTGAAAAACTATCATGATGTTAAAGAAGGCGACATCATTGAATCGTTCGTTATGGAAGAAATTAAACGTAAATGATTTCATACGCGGAATGTGAGTTCATCATTCCTACGTCCCATTCGTTAAAAGAGAAGCGAGCTGTTTTACAGCGAATGCTGACTCGAACGAAGCAAAAGTTTAATGTTTCTATTTCTGAAATAGATCATCAAGATGTTTGGCAAAGAACGAAAATAGCGATTGTTTGTGTTGCTTCTTCTAGTGATGCAAGCGATCGTGAACTTACTCACGCCATCAACTTTTTAGAATCAAATCCAGATTGGGAAAGAACGGAAACGATCCGTGAACATTTATAGATAGAACAGAGGTGAAGCCAATATGGCGAATCGCTCAACTCGAGTAGCAGAACAAATGAAAAAAGAATTAGGCGAGATTATTGCTCGTAAATTAAAAGACCCTCGCATTGGGTTTGTTACCGTAACCGATGTAGAAGTAACAGGCGATTTACAACAAGCAACCGTTTATATCACTGTTTTAGGGAATAACAGAAAGCGTTCAGACACATTAAAAGGTCTAGAACAAGCTAAAGGGTTTATTCGTACTGAAATCGGTCAACGAATTCGATTACGTAAGACGCCGGAACTTATGTTTGCATTTGATGTTTCTGCAGAATACGGTAGTAAAATCGATACATTGCTTAAGCAAATCAAGACTGAAGACAACGAAAAAACTGAAGATATCGAATAACAGAGAAGAAGTCTGCTTTTTATAAGCAGGCTTTTTCTCAATTCCATACATAAAATTTAACTAGCTAAAGGAGATGGAACGAATGCACAATGGCATTCTTCCCCTATGGAAAGAAAAAGGAATGACTTCACATGACTGTGTCTTTAAACTGCGTAAAATTCTGAAGATGAAACGAATCGGGCATACAGGAACCCTCGACCCTAATGTTGAAGGTGTCTTACCTATTTGCCTAGGTGAATCCACTAAAGTAGCTGAATATTTAACAAACGCTGGCAAAGAATACATTGCAGAAGTAACAATAGGGTTTTCTACGACGACGGAAGATGCTGACGGTGAAACGGTAGATTCCAATGTAGAGATCAAAACCATTTCAAAACAACAATTACAACAGGTCTTAACTTCTTTGACAGGTTTAATTACTCAAACACCACCCATGTATTCTGCGGTTAAAGTAAATGGAAAAAAGTTATATGAGTACGCAAGGCAAGGACTTGTTATTGATCGGCCATCAAGAGAAGTAACCATTTATGAGTTGGAATTACTTAGCGATGAATCATCATTCATGGGCGAGCAGATTTCATTTCCAATTCGTGTGTCATGCAGCAAGGGTACTTATATTCGCACATTAGCCGTTCAAATTGGAGAGAAATTGGGTTATCCTGCTCATATGTCTAAATTAGTTCGCACCGCTTCAGGGTCATTTAAAGAAGAGCAATGTATAACTCTGCAAATGGTTCAAGACAAGGTGGATAATGACACACTCGGAGATTTTCTTCTGCCGTTAGATTATGCATTAGAAAACATGGTGTCATTTGAAGTACCTAAAGAATTTGTGAAGTCAATTAAAAATGGTCAAGTGTTAGATCAGGTTGAACTATTAAAAGAACAGGATCGCTTAGTTTTTACTTATGAAGGACAAGCGGTAGCTGTTTATATTAATCATCCAACCAAAGAGGGAAAGATGAAACCAGAAAAAATGTTTTCTTGGGAAGTTGAGGAGAATTTATTGTGAAAACTATTCATTTATCCTATCCACATCATATTGCAAATTTAAATACTGATGGAGATCTTTCTTTAGCGATTGGTTTTTTCGATGGAATTCATTTAGGTCATCAATCCGTTATCTCAAAAGCGAAAGATTTAGCAAAAGAAAAAGGAATTAAATTAGCGGTTATGACATTTGATCCTCACCCTTCAATTGTTTTAGGTAAACGCAATGAGCAAGTTTTCTATATCACACCAATGGATCAAAAATTACGTTTACTTGAGTCTATGGAAGTCGATATTGTTTTTGTTGTGAGGTTTACTTCAGACTTTGCAAAATTAAGCCCTCAAGATTTTATTAAAAAGTTCATTGTAGATTTAAATGTTAAACATGTAACTGCCGGCTTTGATTTCTCATTTGGGTCATTTGGACAAGGTTCAATGGATACAATGCAGGAATTGTCTGAAGGTCGGTATGAAGTCAATGTGGTTAAGAAAAGGACAGATGAAACAGAAAAAATTAGTTCCACTAGAATTCGTCAAGAATTGAAATTAGGAAATATGGACAAAGCTCGAGCATTGCTTGGTAGGCCATATCAAATTCCTGGTGTTGTTGTCCATGGTGATAAGAGAGGGAGACAAATTGGGTTCCCTACGGCCAATATTCAAGCACAAGAGGGCTCTTTCATTCCGGCGAACGGCGTATATGCGGTTAAAATGCTTGTGCAAAATGAATGGATTGAGGGAGTTTGTAATGTTGGTTTTAAACCAACTTTTAATAATCCAGAACACAAGAAGTTGACGATTGAGGTTCATCTATTCGATTTCGATAAAAATATTTATGGGGAAGAAGTGTTCGTCGATTGGTTTAAGCGAATACGAGATGAGCAAAAATTCGATGGAATTCATTCATTAAAAGAACAAATTGAAAAAGATAAAGAGTCCTCCATTGAGACTTTGAAAAACTTAAGGTAATGGTTGCTTATCCTTTCTAAATATGCTACTATTTTAAGGTGCACAGTCGTGTACTTAACTGTTGCTTGGCAGTGCGATTCACCACCGCTTGCTCAGTAATTGGGGATATTAATAGAGTATTGGAGGTGAACCGGATGGCAATTACACAAGAACGTAAAAACGAATTAATCGCTGAGTACCGTACTCACGAAAGCGACACTGGTTCTGCAGACATTCAAATCGCGGTCTTAACAGAAGAGATTAACAGCTTGAATGAACATTTACGTACACACAAGAAAGATCATCACTCACGTCGTGGTCTATTTAAAATGGTAGGTCGTCGTCGTAACTTGTTAAAATACTTACGTGAAAACGAAGTATCACGTTACCGTGACTTGATCGCTAAACTTGGTTTACGTCGATAAGATACATTTTAGAAAAAGCGGGAGTTTTCCCGCTTTTTCTTTATGTTCTTATATAAATTTTATATAATGCGTATACTGTGACGGAAATTAAAATATTTTAGCATCGATTACGCTTTTTTGATACACTACTAATGATACATACAACTTTGCGATACAGGATTTTCAGTAGGAGAGGAGTTCATCCAATGAACGAAAAGCAAACGTACAATTTCGAATGGGCAGGTCGTCCCTTGCAAGTGGAAGTAGGCAAGTACGCTAAACAAGCAAACGGTGCCGTTATGGTCCGTTACGGGGATTCGACTGTTCTTTCAACAGCTACAGCATCTAAAAATCCAAAACCACTAGACTTCTTTCCGTTGACAGTGAACTATGAAGAACGTTTATATGCAGCAGGTAAAATTCCTGGTGGTTTTATTAAACGTGAGGGTCGTCCTTCGGAAAACGCAATTTTAACGAGTCGTTTAATTGACCGACCAATTCGTCCATTATTCCCAGACGGTTTCCGTAATGAAGTACAAGTAATCTCGATCGTTATGTCCGTAGATCGTGATTGTACAACAGAAATGGCAGCTATGTTTGGTTCTTCCTTAGCTTTAATGGTCTCTGATATTCCTTTTGGTGGTCCGATTGCAGGCGTGCAAGTAGGTTTAATTAATGATCAATTTATTATTAACCCGACAGACGCACAATTACAAGAAAGCACAATTGATTTAATTGTTGCTGGTACAAAAGATGCGATTAACATGGTAGAAGCTGGTGCTCTTGAAGTTCCTGAAGAAATTATGTTAGAAGCAATTATGTTTGGTCATCAAGAAATAATTAAATTAATCGAATTCCAAGAAGAAATTGCAGCAGCATTTGGAAAAGAGAAATTAGATATTAAATTATACGAATTAGATGCTGAACTTTCAGTTGAAATTAAAGCGACTTGTGAAACGAAATTAAATTCAGCTATTCAAGTTCATGAAAAACATGCTCGTGAAGAAGCGATTCGCGAAGTCAAAGATGAAGTCATGGCTACTTATGTAGAAAAAGAAGTAGACGATGCTACATTGAAACAAGTTCGTGAAATCTTGGATAAAATGGTTAAAGAAGAAGTTCGTCGATTAATTACGGAAGATAAGATTCGTCCAGATGGTCGTAAGTTAGACGAAATTCGTCCATTATCATCTGAAACAGGCGTTCTACCTCGTACGCATGGTTCTGGTTTATTCACACGTGGGCAAACTCAAGCGCTTAGTATTGCTACTTTAGGTGCACTAGGTGACGTGCAAATTATTGATGGTATCGGAATTGAAGAATCAAAACGATTCATGCACCACTATAATTTCCCTCAATTTAGTGTTGGTGAAACTGGACCTATTCGTGGACCAGGTCGTCGCGAAATTGGCCATGGTGCATTAGGAGAGCGTGCATTAAAAGCAGTTCTTCCTGATGAAAAAGAATTCCCTTACACAATTCGTTTAGTTTCGGAAGTTCTTGAATCAAATGGTTCAACATCTCAAGCAAGTATTTGTGCGTCAACATTAGCAATGATGGACGCGGGGGTTCCAATTAAAGCACCAGTTGCTGGTATTGCAATGGGACTTATTAAAAAAGGTGATAATTACTCCGTTTTATCTGACATTCAAGGAATGGAAGATCATTTAGGGGATATGGACTTTAAAGTTGCTGGAACTGCAAAAGGTGTTACAGCTCTTCAAATGGACATTAAAATTGACGGTTTGTCACGTACTATTTTAGAAGAAGCATTAACTCAAGCAAAAATTGGGCGTATGCACATTCTAGAAAGCATGATTGCAACGATTTCTGAACCACGCGAAAAACTATCTAAATACGCGCCGAAAATTGTTATGATTAAGATTAATCCAGACAAGATTCGTGATGTAATTGGACCAGGTGGGAAGCAAATTAACAAAATCATCGACGAAACAGGAGTTAAAATTGATACAGAGCAAGATGGTTCAATTTATATCTCTTCGATTGATGAAGAAATGATTGCTCGTGCTAAACAAATCATTGAAAACATTGTACGTGTTGCTCAAGTTGGAGAATATTTCATGGGTAAAGTGAAACGCATTGAGAAGTTCGGTGCATTTGTTGAAATCTTCCCTGGTAAAGACGGTCTTCTTCATATTTCAGAAATTCAAGAAGAACGTACGAAACAAGTAGAAGATGTCTTGAAACTTGACGATGAATTAAAAGTTAAAGTTATTGAAATTGATAACCAAGGCCGAGTTAATTTATCGCGTAAAATTGTAGTTAAAGAAGAAAAAGAAGCGGCAGAAAAAGCAGAAGCTTAAAACTGTTAAGAACATATGTAAAAGGCTACCTATGTGATTAATAGGTAGCCTTTTTTTACACTGATAGGAAATGTACGGTTACGTATATCAGTATAAGAAAAGACATAGCATACACCATTATGTGTGTATGCTATGTCTTTCTAATACTCAAAAAATCATAATTAAGAGCGCTTGAGTATAATTAAGTGTGTTGGAAATTAGGGGGTTTCAAAATGTTACAAAAACATACGAGTCAAAACGGTGTACGAATAGTTTCCGAGCACATACCACATGTTCGTTCAGTAGCAGTGGGTGTTTGGGTTCATGCCGGTTCACGTCATGAAAAACCAGAGCAAAATGGGTTAACTCATTTTATCGAGCACATGCTTTTTAAAGGTACTGCTACGAGAACTGCTCGTCAAATTGCAGAAGAATTCGACCGTATAGGTGGTCATGTGAATGCCTTTACTTCAAAGGAATATACTTGCTATTATGCAAAAGTTCTTGATCACCATGCAAAACATGCAGTTTCTATTCTTGCAGATATGTTCTTTCATTCCCAATTTGATGAACAAGAATTAGATAAAGAACGACAAGTTGTATTAGAGGAAATTTCAATGGTTGAAGATACACCAGATGATGATGTTCATGAGCAATTATGGAATGCCATGTATCCAAACCAGTCAATTGGCGCATCCATATTAGGGACTAAAGAGACGTTATCTTCATTTACTCCAGACATGATTCATCAATTTATGGATCATCATTACCGACCAGAACAAATCGTCATTTCAGTTGCTGGGAATATCCCTGCAGGATTTATTACCTATATTGATGAGTTGTTTGGTCATTTTTCACCAACTACGCCAACAATCGAGAAAACGATATTCGAACCAGCTGTATTTTTTGCTGGTGAATCGAAAAAGACGAGAGATACCGAACAAGGACATATTTGTCTTGGGTACCCGGGACTAAGTGTTAAACATAAGCATATTTATGATTTAGTCGTCTTAAACAGCATTTTGGGTGGGAATATGTCCTCTCGACTTTTCCAAGAAGTACGTGAAGAAAAAGCTTTGGCCTATTCGATATATTCGTATCATTCTTCTCATGAAGATAGTGGGTCTGTTGCCATATATGGTGGAACGTCAAGCCACCAAATGTCTGAGTTGGAACAAACCATTCATGAAACAATCAATAAAGTTATTAGTGATGGTGTAACTGAGACTGAGGTAGATAATGCAAAAGAACAATTAAAAGGTAATTTAATGTTAGGGTTAGAAAGTACCAATGCTCGAATGAATCGAAACGGTAAAAATGAATTGATTTTCCAAGAGCATAAAACATATGATGAGGTTTTAAAGTCAATTGATGAAGTGCGCATCCATCAAGTACAAAAATTAGTATCTGAAATCTTTGATCAAAAACCAGCATTATCAACAATAACACCGAAACAATAGGTATTCATGAAAATGATCTACAAATAGAGAATACATGTCATTTGCTTCAGACGAACTTTTGCCTCCTTGTAAAATCGTGGAGTTGAAAGCCAGTTTTTCTGCGGGACTGACATGTATTCTCTTTTTTATTGTTGCCTTTTTAGAACAGCGCTTATGTGTTGATTTTCACTGGAAACAATTGGGCTTTCGCTCGTAGAATTCAAAAAAGAGTGAAAGGTTTGTGTTTGAAAGAGCAAGATCGCGACATGAGAGATCAAGATTTAGAATCGAAAGAGAAAGATCACCGATAGAGAGAACATGGTGTTCCAATCATCCCCTCTCAAGAAGGCAAACCCATAGAAGCGAAGCGTAAAAAACTAATATGGGTTGCAAAAGACAACCTTTCTTTTGGAAACAATTGGTCTTTCGCTCATAGAACTCGAAGAAGAGAGCAAGGTTTGTGTTTGAAAGAGCAAGATCGCGACATGAGAGAGTAAGATATAGAATTGAAAGAGCAAGGTCACGGATACCGAGTAAAGGGTGAAACTTAGCTTTTATGGGTTGTGATAATTGAGTGACTCATCTTGAATAATTAAGTCATTTATAATCCCTTTTAAAAAACATAACGTGCACAAAAGGTAG
>JBFIXW010000006.1:0-46887 GCA_041605715.1 Paenisporosarcina sp. | reverse complement strand
CTTGCACCGATTAAGGAGCGAGATTATGTCTTTTCGTTTGGACGCGAATGATTATACGCGCTCAACTTTACCTGATTTTAATGCTCTTGCAGAAACCCATACACGTTTTGGTTTACCGTCTACAAGGATACGAACTTTTTGTAAGTTAGCTCCCCAAGTACGTTTAGTTGAGTTCATTGCGTGAGAACGAGCATTACCTGCACGAGCTTTACGCCCAGAAATTACACAAACTTTTGGCATATTTTTTCCTCCTCATAAAAAGAAGCTGAAAGATTTTTTTCAGTTCGATATTTCACATACTTTAATAAGTTACCATATTCTAATTAGCTTTGCAAGATGTATTCACACCTCTTTCAAGAATAAAGCCTTTACAGACAAATGTAGACGAATGTAAAGGTTTTCTTTTATAATCAACTTTTGTGTAGTACAATTATGGGTAGTCAAAATGGATTATAAGGAGGCATTCCTATGTCAATTGAATTGAACAACGAATTTGGGCAAATCGATATTTCAAATGATGTGGTGGCTCAAATTGCAGGTGGAGCAGCCATTGAATGTTATGGAATCGTTGGTATGGCGTCAAAACACCAAATTAAAGATGGTCTAACAGACATTTTACGTAAAGAAAATTTTGCAAAAGGTGTAGTCGTACGTCAACAAGGTAATGATCTTCATATCGATATGTACATAGTGATAAGTTACGGAACAAAAGTTTCGGAAGTGGCTTACCAAGTTCAATCGAAAGTTAAATACACATTGAACAAAACATTAGGCTTAGCAGTGAAATCAGTAAATATCTACGTACAAGGTGTTCGTGTAACGAACCCATAAGAGGAGGAAATATAGACATGAAGTCTTTAGACGGTATTCAATTTGCAGAAATGGTGAAGATGGGTGCATTTCATCTATTTCAAAATGCAGATTATGTGGATGCGCTAAATGTATTTCCCGTTCCCGATGGGGATACTGGAACGAACATGAATTTATCTATGTCATCTGGAGCTAAAGAGACAGAAGCTCATGCAGTAGCTCATATTGGTAAAACTTCACAAGCCTTATCAAAAGGATTATTGATGGGTGCGCGTGGAAACTCTGGGGTTATTTTATCTCAATTATTTAGAGGTTTCGGTAAAGATGTCGAGTCTCATGCAACACTTGACGCAAAAACATTTGCACATGCTCTTAAACATGGAGTTGATACTGCTTATAAAGCAGTAATGAAACCAGTTGAAGGAACCATTTTGACAGTTGCTAAAGATGCAGCGAATCGCGCTGTTAAAGTTGCGGAAACAAGTGACGACATTATTTTTGTTATGGATGAAATGTTAAAAGAAGCAAAAGCTTCATTAGAACGTACACCTGATTTACTTCCTGTATTAAAAGAAGTCGGTGTCGTCGATAGTGGCGGTCAAGGTTTGGTTTATGTATATGAAGGTTTTGTAGCATGTTTAAAAGGTGAGCAATTACCTGAAAAAACATCAGCTTATTCGATGGATGATTTAGTTAATGCTGAGCATCACAAAAATGTTCAAGGTTTCATGGATACTTCAGACATTGAGTTTGGATACTGCACAGAATTCATGGTGAAATTCATTCCTGAGAAAGTATCGGAAAATCCATTTGATGAAACGAATTTTAGAAATTCGTTAAGCGAACTTGGGGATTCTTTACTCGTTATTTCTGATGATGAAATTGCTAAAGTTCACATTCACTCTGAAGAACCTGGAGCTTGTTTAGCTTATGGTCAAAAGTTTGGAGATCTAATCAAAATTAAAATCGAAAATATGCGTCAGCAACACGCCGAAATCGTAGGCGATGATTACAAAAAAGAACAGCCGAAAGCTGCTCCAATTAAAAAACA
Source organism: Paenisporosarcina sp. (assembly GCA_041605715.1). Taxonomy (GTDB): domain Bacteria; phylum Bacillota; class Bacilli; order Bacillales_A; family Planococcaceae; genus Paenisporosarcina. Next base: position 45,026 of record JBFIXW010000006.1, on the reverse strand, counting down.
TCCATATGCTGTTGTAACCGTTGCAATGGGTACAGGAATTTCCGAGTTGCTAAAAAGTGTAGGGGCTAGTGCAGTTATTGAAGGCGGTCAAACAATGAACCCTTCTACAGAAGACATTGTAAAAGCAATCGAATCTGTTGGGGCAGAAAAAGTGCTGATTTTACCAAACAATAAAAATATCATAATGGCAGCTGAACAAGCTGCAGAAGTGCTTGGTATTGAAGCAGCTGTAGTACCTACAAAATCTGTACCTCAAGGAATGGCTGCTATTTTAGCCTTTAATCCAGAGGCATCTGTTGACGATAACAAACGAAATATGACAAATGCATATGCACATGTGAAAACAGGACAAGTGACGTTTGCCGTACGTGATACTTCAATTGATGGCGTCGAAATTAAAAAAGACGATTTTATGGCGATTTCTGAAAGCAAGATTATCTTGGCAGCGCCATCGTTAGATGAAGTTTCGAAGACACTTTTAAAAGATCTTGTCGACGAAGATTCAGAAATCATCACAATTATTTATGGTGAAGACGTTACCGAAGAAGATGCAAATAAATTAGCTGCTTTTGTAGAAGATGAATTTTCAGATGCAGAAGTTGAAGTCTATAACGGAAAGCAACCATTGTATCCATATATAATTTCAGTTGAATAAATAATTCATTCCAATCAGCGAATCATAGGGGTTCGCTGATTGTTTTTTATACAAAAAATATTCTATACAAAATCACTAAATTCAACAAAATAAACATTGCACTTGATTAACTCAAATGGCGTCGGTTATTTCTTTTGTTTTCATTCAGATTTTCATTATTTTCTATTGATTGGAATGGAGGCGGCGACTCCGTGAGGGTAAGCAAGAGCTTTAGACCCTGGACTGAGCCTGGCGAAGGAAGCGGCTAAAGCCTTGCCCTCCGGAAAGCGTCCGCAGCAATGGAAATCAATACTCTTTATTTGTATAGTCAGAATAGGCGAATCTAATTGATTCGCTAATTATTTAGGTACAGATGAAAGCGCATTCATAATTATTAATAAATTTTTGTTAAAGTCAATCGTATGATGTAATATGAAGGTAGATAATCGTATTTTCGAAGTTTACTATGTTCATGCAATGAGTGTTCATAAACTTTTCCGATTTTAAACTTATTTGGAGGGCTATATATGAAATTTAAATCGGTTTTTGACATCATAGGTCCCGTAATGATAGGACCATCTTCGTCACATACAGCCGGAGCTGCAAGAATTGGGCGAGTGGCACGTGATTTATTTGGCAGACAACCCGCTTGGGCAAAAATATATTTATATGGTTCTTTTGCTGAAACATATAAAGGTCATGGTACAGACATCGCTATTGTTGGGGGATTATTAGATTTTGATACGTTTGATGAGCGAATTAAAACTTCTTTTGAATTAGCGAAACAAGCCGGCATGACATATGAATTTATTCCTGAAAGTGCACATATGGAGCACCCAAATACAGCGCGTGTAGTAATTGGAGATCAGGATGGTGAGATGGAGATGATCGGAATTTCTATTGGCGGTGGAAAAATAGAAATTACTGAACTCAATGGATTCCCGCTTAGACTTTCTGGTAATCATCCAGCCATTTTAGTTGTACACGACGATAAACCTGGTAGTATCGCTAAAGTAGCCACTTGTTTGGCCGAACAAAATATCAACATCGGTCATATGGAAGTTTCTCGCAAAGAACAAGGACAGATGGCATTAATGGTAATTGAAGTGGATGATCCAATTGATCATACAATTTTAGATCAAATCGCGATGTTACCTTATATTACCCAGGTAACTCAAATCGCAGAGTAAAGGGGACATTTAGTATGAAAGTATTATTTCGTAATGTTAAAGAATTAGTAGAATTAGCAACAAGTGAAAATAAATTAATTTCAGAACTAATGATTGAACAAGAAATGCTTGTGACTCGGAGAACACGAGAAGAAATCATGAACCAAATGGATCGAAATTTAACGGTCATGGAACAAGCAGTTGAAAAAGGATTAAAAGGTGTCCAATCTACTTCTGGTTTAACAGGTGGAGATGCAGTACTTATTCAAAATTATATGAAGAATAAAAAGCCATTATCAGGCATGCTGTTACTTGATGCTGTGAGTAAAGCTGTAGCGACAAATGAAGTGAACGCTGCAATGGGTACGATTTGTGCTACACCAACTGCTGGTTCAGCTGGTGTTGTGCCTGGTACATTATTTGCGGTGCAAAATCAGTTAAATCCAACTCGCGAAGAAATGATTCGGTATTTATTTACATCAGGAGCATTTGGCTTTGTCGTTGCAAACAATGCCTCGATTTCTGGTGCAGCGGGCGGGTGTCAAGCTGAAGTAGGTTCGGCGGCAGCGATGGCAGCGGCAGCAATCGTTGAAATGTCAGGTGGAACGCCTGCGCAATGTGCAGAAGCTTTTGCCATAACAATGAAAAATATGCTAGGTCTTGTTTGCGATCCTGTTGCTGGTTTAGTAGAAGTTCCGTGTGTGAAACGTAATGCGATGGGTGCTTCCAATGCACTTGTAGCTGCAGATATGGCACTTGCTGGTGTAACGAGTCGTATTCCATGTGACGAAGTAATCGGTGCAATGTTTGAAATTGGTCAACAGATGCCTTCATCACTAAGAGAAACGGCACGTGGTGGTTTAGCAGCGACACCAACTGGTATTGCTCTAGCTGAAAAAATCTTTGGCAAGGCGGCCGTTGAAAGTGAATGATCAATCGCTACAACCGGTTACCGTGTTAAAAGGGATTGGAAGCGAAACACAAAATTCATTAATCGAAATGGGCATTACTACACTTCATGATTTGGTTATGAAGTTTCCCTATCGCCATGAAGATTTTAGATTAAAAAACATTGCGGAAACACCGCATAATGAACGGATTACAGTGGAGGGAAGGGTCGATAGCGAACCTTCCGTTCTTTTTTTAGGAAAGAATAAGTCACGTATGCAAATAAGGCTTCTTGTTGGACCTCACCTGATTAAAGTCGTTTTCTTTAATCAAGCTTATTTAAAATCGAAAATTTCCATCGGACAAATTATTACAGTTACAGGGAAATGGGATCGAGGCCGACAAGCGATCAGTGTGTCGAACTATTCGCCAGGGCCTAAAACAGATCAAGTTGATTTTGAACCAATGTATAGTTTAAAGGGGAATTTAAAGCAAAAGACTTTTCGGAAATTCATGAGACAAGCATTGCATGAAGTCGGTCCAACTTTACAAGATTGTTTACCGAACCATATAAGAGAAACATATAAATTAATGCCGGTGAATGAGGCGTTAGAGGGTGTTCATTTTCCGATTGATGCAGAACATGTTAAGCAAGCACGAAGAAGGTTTGTCTATGAAGAGCTTCTGTTATTCCAATTAAGAATGCAAGCCATAAAAAAAGTGCGAAAAGAACAAAATCGAGGCATTTCAATTAATTACGATGTTCAACAACTCAAATCGATGATTTCTACGTTACCTTATGAATTGACCGGTGCTCAAAAACGAGTAGTGAATGAAATTTGTAAAGATTTGAAAGAACCACATCGCATGAATCGGTTGTTACAAGGAGATGTTGGTTCAGGGAAAACAGTGGTCGCAGCCATCTCCTTGTATGCTGTAATTACAGCTGGTTATCAGGGAGCTTTAATGGCACCTACAGAAATTTTAGCGGAACAGCATGCTGCGTCTTTACATGAATGGCTTGCACCTTTAGGTATTCGAATTGCTTTATTAACCGGTTCAACTAAAGTGAAAGCACGTAGAATTTTGTTGGAACAATTAGTTGCAGGTGAAATTGATTTGTTAATTGGAACGCATGCACTGATTCAACCCGATGTTGAATTTAAGCATCTAGGATTGGTTATAACAGATGAGCAGCATCGTTTTGGTGTGGAACAAAGGAGAGTCTTAAGAGACAAAGGTATGAGTCCTGACGTACTATTTATGACAGCTACGCCAATCCCAAGAACACTTGCTATAACTGCTTTTGGAGAAATGGATGTTTCAATTATTGATGAAATGCCAGCTGGTCGTAAAGAAATCGAAACGCATTGGGTCAAAAAAGAGTTGTTTAACCAAGCGATTAAACGAATGGAGTCAGAGTTGAAAGCTGGAAAACAAGCCTATGTGATCTGCCCGCTTATTGAAGAATCAGAGAAACTAGATGTACAAAATGCGGTAGATGTTTTTGAGCAATTATCTTCTATTTTCCATTCGAAATATCAGGTAGGATTGATGCACGGGCGTTTGCATTCGGATGAGAAGGACGAAGTAATGCGTTCATTTAGTGAAGGACAAGTACAGATTCTCGTTTCAACAACGGTTGTTGAAGTTGGTGTTAATGTTCCAAATGCAACATTTATGGTCATTTATGATGCAGAAAGATTTGGGTTGGCACAACTACATCAATTACGAGGAAGAGTTGGACGAGGTTCAGATCAATCGTATTGTATTTTACTAGCAGATCCAAAAACTGAAGAAGGCAAAGAACGAATGATTTCGATGACTGAAACGAATGATGGATTCCGTTTAGCAGAAAAGGATTTAGAGTTGCGAGGACCTGGTGACTTTTTTGGTCGAAAACAAAGTGGATTGCCAGAGTTTAAAATGGCAGATCTTGTTCATGACTATCGTGCACTCGAAACAGCTAGGCAAGATGCAGAAAAATTTATGGCATCAGCTGAATTTTGGGTCAGTGATGAAACGGAATGCTTGAGAGATTACCTAAAACAATCAGGTGCGTTAGATGGAAATAGGATTGATTAAAGAGAATGAAGGATTTTGTGATGGGCTGATTAATTACTAGGCTTTTTCATACAATCCTTGCATTCTTTTTATTGTATTTATATACTGATATTAGTACCAAGTACTAATATCGGACGGTGAAAGTATGAAACGCTCAAAACAAGAACGTCAACAAAAGTTGATTGAGACGATTAAAGGTAACCCATTTATAACGGATGAAGATTTGGCATCCCACTTTGCAGTAAGCGTTCAAACAATTCGGTTAGATCGATTAGAATTATCAATTCCTGAATTACGGGAACGTATTAAACATGTGGCTTCCAAATCATTTGAGGATGAAGTTCGTTCTTTGCCGCTTAATGAAGTCATTGGTGAAATGGTCGATATTGAATTAGATCAGAGAGCCATTTCGATTTTTGATGTAAAATCGGAGCATGTATTCATGAGAAACAGTATTGCTCGAGGGCATCATCTTTTTGCTCAAGCCAATTCACTAGCGGTAGCAGTCATCAATGATGAGCTTGCATTAACAGTAACTTCAACACTTTCATTTGTGAAACCAGTTAAGTTAGGTGATCGGGTAATTGCTAAGGCGATTGTCGTGAGTAAAAATGAAGAGAAAAATAGAACATTTGTGGAAGTTACATCTTCTGTCGAAAATGAAGTTGTGTTTAGTGGGCAGTTCGAAATGTTTCGCACAAATACACAAAGCAAAGGTGAATTGATATGAAAATCGCAGTAGACGCAATGGGTGGAGACCACGCCCCAAAAGAAATTATTAATGGTGTTTACCAAGCTTTAGAACAATTTGAAGATATACATATTCTGTTATATGGTCAGAAGGATTTAGTCAGCCCTTTATTGAAATCCCATAAGCGTCTTACGTTTATCCAAACGACTGAAAAAATAGAATCAGAAGATGAACCTGTTCGTGCTATTCGACGCAAAAAGGATGCATCAATGGTTCGTATGGCTGAAGCTGTTAAAAGTGGAGAAGCTCATGCATGTGTTTCTGCAGGAAATACAGGTGCATTAATGGCTGCTGGTTTATTTATTGTTGGCCGAATTGATGGAATTGACCGCCCTGCATTAGCTCCAACATTACCGACAATTGATGGACAAGGGTTCGTTATGATGGACTTAGGAGCTAATTCGGATGCCAAACCTGAACATTTAGTGCAGTTTGGGATTATGGGCAGTATTTACGCAACGAAAGTTCGTGGAATTGAATCTCCTCGAGTTGGGTTGCTTAATATTGGAACAGAAGAAACAAAAGGAAATGAGTTAACGAAAAGTGCTTTTGCCTTACTAAAAAATGCGCCAATAAACTTTGTTGGAAATGTGGAATCACGAGATTTGTTGCTTGGTGTGGCTGATGTCGTCGTTACTGATGGATTTACAGGGAATATGGTACTAAAAACAATTGAAGGTACAGCTGCAAGTTTCTTTACAATGTTAAAAGAAGTATATACTTCTTCTGCAAAATCTAAAATTTCTGCGCTCCTTGTAAAAAGTGATTTGAAAGCGTTGAAAAATAAAATGGATTACACCGAATATGGTGGTGCTGCTTTATTTGGATTAAAAGCACCTGTCATCAAAGCACATGGATCGTCTAATGCCAATGCGATTATGAATGCGATTCGTCAAGCGCGCACGATGGTTGAATTTGACGTGTGTGGCACGATACATGCAACGATTGCTGAGGAGGGGAAATATGTCTAAGATTGCCTTTTTATTCCCTGGACAAGGTTCACAATCAGTTGGAATGGGAGCAGAACTTGTTGAGAGTGATAAAGAAAATAATTCATTTTATGAGAAAGCGGATTGTCGATTAGGTTTTGACCTATCAAAACTTATGCTTGAAGGTCCTATTGAGCAATTAACGTATACCTATCATGCTCAACCGGCGTTATTAACGACAAGTACCATGATTTCTGAGTGCTTGAAAAAATCCGGAATTCAACCCGATTTTACAGTCGGTCACAGCTTAGGGGAATATTCAGCTTTGGTATCTTCAGGTGTCTTATCATTTGAAGATGGTGTTCAAATTGTACATGAACGTGGGTTGTTTATGAATGAAGCGGTTCCTGCTGGTGAAGGGGCAATGGCGGCTGTGTTAGGATTAGACGCTCCTTTACTTAAAGAAGTAACAGATCTTGTTACGAATGAAGGAGATGTGGTTCAACTAGCTAACTTAAATTGTCCGGGACAAATCGTTATTTCTGGAACGAAAGCGGGAGTGGAAAAAGCCTGTGTGAAAGCTAAAGAAGCGGGTGCGAAACGTGCGATTCCGCTAGAAGTAAGTGGTCCTTTCCATTCAGAGTTAATGAGACCAGCAGCGTCTAAGCTCCAAGAAGCATTAGCCAAGTTGGACATGAAGGATACGGCAATCCCGGTTATTTCAAATGTTACAGCACAACCTGTAACGAAATCAGAAGACATGAAACCATTACTTGTAAGTCAGCTGTATTCGCCTGTTCAATTTGAGATGTGTATTCGTACATTACTGGATGAAGGGGTAACTCATTTCGTGGAATGTGGTCCTGGAAAAGTGTTAAGTGGACTTGTTAAAAAAATCGACCGAACAGCAAACGTATATCCTGTGTATGATCTTCATACAATTGAGAACGTGATAGAAGCTTCGAAGGAGTGGTCATAATGGGGAAATTGGATGGAAAAGCAGCTCTAGTAACTGGAGCTTCACGTGGAATTGGAGCAGAAATTGCGAAGCAACTGGCAAAAGAAGGCGCTCGTGTCGCAGTGAATTATAGCGGTAGTCAAAGCAAAGCTGAAGAAGTTGTGAATGACATCATTGCTGCAGGAGGACAAGCATTTGCTATTCAAGCTAGTGTAAGTGATGCAGAGAATGTGACTGAAATGGTTAAACAAACAATTGAACAATTCGGATCTGTTGATATCTTAGTGAATAATGCTGGGATTACACGTGATAATCTATTAATGCGTATGAAAGAATCTGAATGGGATGATGTTATCGATACGAACTTAAAAGGTGTATTCCTTTGTATAAAAGCGGTGACTCGTCAAATGATGAAACAACGCTCAGGGAAAATTATTAACATTGCTTCTATAGTTGGTGTTTCAGGTAATGCTGGACAAGCGAATTATGTGGCAGCTAAGGCTGGCGTTATTGGGTTAACGAAAACGACAGCAAAGGAATTAGCAAGTCGACATATTAATGTCAATGCGATAGCACCAGGTTTTATTACAACTGAAATGACTGATGAATTATCAGACGATGTAAAAAATCAAATGCTAACGCAAATTCCTTTGTCTAAGCTTGGTAATCCACAGGATGTTGCGAAAGCAGTGGTATTTCTAGCTTCAGATGATGCAAGTTATATTACAGGACAAACATTACATGTTGACGGTGGTATGGTTATGTAAAACCCTCTATGAAGAATGAAAGGATTTTTGTATACTATTTTGAGGGGAGGTGACTATATTGGCAACAGTAGTTGAGCGTGTAACAAAAGTAATCGTAGATCGTCTTGGTGTAGACGAGAGCGAAGTGAAAATGGAAGCATCTTTCCGTGATGATCTTGGTGCAGATTCTCTAGACGTGGTGGAACTTGTTATGGAACTTGAAGATGAGTTCGACATGGAAATCTCGGATGAAGATGCAGAACAAATTAGTACGGTAGGTAATGCTGTAACGTATATTGAAAGCAAACAAGGGTAATTAACTTTTTCCTTGACAGAGACGCATTAGACATTCAAATTGAATGGTCTTCTGCGTCTCTATTTCTTTTTGCACAATGAGCTTTAAACAGGTAAACTAAAGCGTAGAACCTAAAGGAAGGCAGATTAGAGATGACTGGTAAACGTAGAGGAATGACTCAAAAAAATGGAACTTTTTCAGAAAGTGTCCGACAATCATTTATAAAATTACAAAACGAACTAAATGTTCAATTTAATAATTCGAATCTTCTTTATCAAGCCTTTACCCATTCATCTTATGTGAATGAGCATCGACGCAAATTTTATACGGATAATGAACGTCTTGAATTTCTAGGGGATGCGGTACTTGAACTATCAGTATCTCAGTACCTTTTTCAAAAGTTCCCTTCTATGAGTGAAGGTGAATTGACTAAACTTCGTGCAGCCATCGTATGCGAACCTTCACTCGTGTTGTTTGCTAATGAATTAAAGTTCGGGGTTTACGTTCTCTTAGGAAAAGGGGAGGAGATTACAGGAGGTCGAGAACGTCCAGCTTTACTTGCGGATGTGTTTGAATCCTTTATTGGAGCCCTCTATTTAGATCAAGGCTTAGAACCGGTCGTAACATTCCTAGAACAAGTAGTCTTTCCAAAAGTTGAAATCGGTGCTTTTTCGCATGTGATGGATTATAAGAGCCAGCTACAAGAAATGGTTCAGCAATCAAATAATGGTGCATTAGTTTACGAGATTGTAGAAGAAAAAGGTCCAGCTCATAACCGGACTTTTGTTTCGGTTGTTAAACTAGGCGCTGAAGAACTTGGCTTAGGTAAAGGGAAATCGAAAAAAGAAGCGGAACAAAAAGCAGCGCAAGTTGCCATTACACATATTAAAGAACAAGCTTCAAGCAGGCAGGGGGGCTGAATTTGTTCTTAAAAAGACTTGAAGTAGTAGGATTTAAATCTTTTGCGGATCGAATTGGAATTGATTTCGTCCCTGGAGTTACAGCAGTGGTTGGACCCAATGGGAGTGGAAAAAGTAATGTGACAGATGCGATACGATGGGTGCTTGGTGAACAGTCTGCTAAATCGTTACGTGGAGCTAAAATGGAGGATGTTATTTTCGCAGGAAGTGATTCGCGAAAACCTCTTAATTTTGCTGAAGTTACATTGATTTTAGATAATGCAGATCAACGCTTACCTCTTGATTACGCAGAAATTAGTGTGACGCGACGTGTGTTTCGTTCAGGTGATAGTGAGTATTTATTAAATAAACAATCATGTCGTTTAAAAGATATTAATGATTTATTCATGGATTCTGGTTTAGGAAAAGAAGCTTTTTCAATTATTTCTCAAGGTAGAGTAGATGAGATATTAAATAGCCGACCAGAAGATCGACGCTCCATTTTTGAAGAAGCAGCTGGTGTTTTAAAATACAAGCTTCGTAAGAAAAAAGCGGAACACAAACTCTTTGAAACAGACGATAACTTACATCGCGTTTTAGATATTTTACATGAATTAGATGATCGGATGGAGCCACTTCAAATGCAATCATCCGCTGCATCTGATTATTTACGTATGTCTGAAGAGCTTAAGGATATTGAACTTGGTGTCATTGCATTCGATTTAAAACGCATTGAAACGCAATTAATAGAGTTGACTTCACAAGTAAGTGAGCAAAGTGCTAACGAAACTACGCTTGATGGATTAATTGATGAAACGGAATCCCAATTGATTCAGTCAAGACAACTGTTATCTGAGCAAGATACGATTATCGATGGGGCACAAGAGGAATTAGTTGAGGCTAGTGCAGAGTTGGAACGTTGGGATGGGAGAAAACAATTACTCGCAGAGAAACGTCAAAACACTGACCAGCAAATTGAAAAACTTCAGCAAAGCATTCGTGATTTTGATGAAGAAAAAAGTGAATTAGAAAATGAATATGATCAAAAGCTTCAAAGTGCGAAACATAGACAACAAGAATTACTTCAAAAGAAACTGGAGTTAAAACAATTAGACCATCTACTCAAACAGTCTTCCGCTGAAATTGAAAGTGAAATGGAAGAATGGAAAACCACATATATTGAAAGATTAAACGAAGAAGCCACTGTGAAGAATGAGCTAAAGCACTTAGATCAACAAGTGGTCCAACAATTGGAACAAACTGAGAAAATGAAGGGTGAAAACTCACTAATTTCTGAGGAATTACATGTAGTGGATTCTAACCGTACGAATGTCTCTAACGAATTAGCTGTTGTATCAAAACAATTGCAAGAAAAGCTTGAACTGTTTAAGAATGACCAGGAAGTTTATGCAAAAGAAAAAGATCAACTAGAGTCTAAGCAAACACTTCTGTATCAAGCGTATCAACATCAACAACAGCTTAAAGCTAGAAAAGAGTCTCTAGAAGCATTAGAAGCTGATTTTTCAGGTTTTTATCAAGGTGTCAAGGAAATATTGGTGGCTCGAGAAAAAGGTCACTTAAAAGGCATTAGCGGCGCTGTAGCTGAATTAATCCAAGTAAAACCTGAATATGCCAAAGCGCTTGAAACGGCACTTGGTGCTTCCATGCAACACATTGTAACGGAAACGGATGACGATGCGAGAAAAGCGATTTCATTTTTAAAAGATAAAAAGGTGGGACGTGCGACGTTTTTACCAAAATCGGTTATGAAATCTCGCAAACTTTCATATGACTCGCTACAGACTATTTCAAGTCATCCTGCCTTTTTAGATACAGCGGATCAATTGGTTTCTTTTGATGAACAAAATCGTCGAATTATAGAGAATCTACTTGGTAATGTTGTCATCGCGAAGGATTTACAAGGGGCTTCTCAAATCGCTAAAACGGCTCAGTACCGATTCCGTGTTGTGACTTTAGATGGTGATATCGTAAATGCTGGTGGTTCATTAACTGGTGGTTTTTCTAAACAGCAATCTTCCGTCTTTTCAAGAAAAGCCGAATTAGATGAACTATCTACTAAACTTACTGTGATGAACGAAACAATTTACCAAGCAGAAAGTTCGATATCTCAGTTGAAAAATACGGTTGATACACGATCAAAAGAATTAGAAATTAGACGTGTTGAAGGTGAAGAAATTCGTGCAAAAGAATTAGAGTTGAGTTCTGAATTACGTGAATTAGAATCAACGTATAAACGCTTGAAGGAACGTGAATATATTTCCCGCTCGGAAAATGAACATGTTTCAGGACGGAAAAATGAACTAGCTCAAAAACAAGAACTCGCACAAAAACGATTAATTGAGTTAAAGAAAGAATTGGCTGATATTAATGAAACCATTGATCGCTTAACATTAATGAAATTCCAAAGTCAAAATGAGCGAGATCGTTTAACGGAACAATCTGCTGAACTCCGATCTCAAATTGCGGTGTTGTCGGAACAAGTGGCGACAGCTGAAAATTCCGTGTCGGAACTTAAGCTTAAAATAGAAAAAGTAACAGCTAAGCAAGATCAAGCTACTAAAGAAATGGACTGGTATCAATCTGGTAATATGGAGATTGGTCCATCTAAAGAAGAAATTCTTACGCAACTGGCAAGTTGGCAAGAGAAGAAACTCTCCTTACAACAAATCGTCAGTGATGGCAGAGAAAAAAGGTTAGCAATTAACCAAAGTGTTCAGCAATTCGAACTTCAATTAAAGAAGCATCAACATCTTCATAAACAAGCACTTGATGCATTAAGAGCAGCGGAAGTGCGAGTGAATCGATTAGACGTGGAACAATCTTCTCTCTTAACTCATTTGGAAGAGCAATATCAACTAACTTCTGATGAAATCGATTACCCAGATACGGAAACGTTTAACGAAGATGTATCGAGAAAAAAAGTGAAACTGTTGAAACAGTCGATTGATGAATTAGGTCCGGTCAATATTGGGTCTATTGAAGAATATGAGCGTGTTCTAGAACGTCACACATTCTTGACTGAGCAAAGACAGGATTTATTAGAAGCAAAAGAAACGCTACATGAAGCCATTAAGGAAATGGATGAAGAAATGACGATTCGCTTCAGTGAAACGTTTTACGCGATTCGAACTCAATTTGTTAAAGTGTTCAGGGAGTTATTTGGTGGCGGTCAAGCAGATTTAGTCTTGACGAATCCTGAATCGCTTTTAGAAACAGGGATTGATATTATCGCTCAACCTCCTGGGAAGAAATTACAAAATCTTAGTTTACTTTCAGGTGGAGAACGAGCACTTACGGCAATTGCTTTATTATTTGCGATTTTAAACATTCGTCCTGTACCATTCTGTATTCTAGATGAAGTAGAAGCTGCATTAGATGAATCAAATGTGGTACGTTACAGTCAGTATTTAAAGAAATTTAGTCATGAGACACAATTTATCGTAATTACGCACCGCAAAGGAACAATGGAAGGTGCGGATGTTCTTTATGGAATTACGATGCAAGAGTCGGGGATTTCAAAATTAGTCTCGGTTAAACTTCAAGAAGAACAAAAGGCACTTGTTGCACAAGGGAGCGAGCGAGCATGAGTTTTTTTAAGAAAATGAAAGAAAAGTTAACGGGTACACCTGAAGAAACGGTAACGGTTTCGGAGAAGTTTAAAGATGGTCTTGCCAAAACACGTAATCAATTCACTTCTAAAGTGAATGATCTCGTTGCAAAGTATCGTAAAGTAGATGAAGATTTTTTCGAAGAGCTTGAAGAGATTTTATTACAAGCAGATGTTGGCTTTGAAACTGTTATGGAACTTATGGATGCTCTTCGCTTTGAAGTTCAGCGCAAGAACATGAAAGATACAGCGGGAATTCAATCGGTGATTTCAGAAAAACTGGTAGAAATTTATGAGTCTGGTGAAGAATCTTCAAATGAGTTAAATATGCAAGTCGATGGTTTAACTGTTATCTTGTTTGTTGGTGTAAATGGAGTGGGTAAAACTACGACAATTGGTAAATTAGCCAATCGCCTGAAATCTGAAGGGAAATCTGTTTTGCTAGCAGCTGGAGATACATTTAGAGCTGGCGCAATTGAGCAACTCCAAGTATGGGGTGACCGAGTGGGTGTTGAGGTAATCAAACAGTCTGAAGGGTCAGATCCTGCAGCGGTGATGTATGACGCTGTTCGCGCAGCTAAGAGCCGAGGTGTGGATGTTCTTATTTGCGATACAGCCGGTCGATTACAAAATAAAGTGAACTTAATGAATGAGTTAGAAAAAGTGCATCGTGTGATTTCGCGAGAAATTCCAAATGCCCCTCATGAAGTATTACTTGCTTTAGATGCAACGACGGGACAAAACGCATTAATTCAAGCTCAGACGTTTAAAGAAGCAACGAATGTTACGGGTATTGTGTTAACAAAACTAGACGGAACTGCGAAAGGCGGTATTGTTTTAGCCATTCGAAACAAACTCCATATACCGGTAAAATTTGTTGGATTAGGTGAGAAGATGGATGACTTACAGCCTTTTGATACAGAAAAATATGTATATGGCCTTTTCGCTGAAGGATTAGAGAAAGAAGAGTCCGCACAATAAGGTTAGACAAGTAAAAATACTTGACACCGAATTGCGAGCTCGGTATGATAATTAAAACAGATGAAGGCGGAGATCATGATGCTTTTAGAAAAAACAACACGCATGAACTTTCTCTTCGACTTTTACCAATCTCTACTTACAGAGAAACAACGGAGTTATATGCATTTATATTATTTAGACGATCATTCATTAGGTGAAATTGCGGATGAATACGAAATCTCTAGACAAGCAGTTTATGATAATATTCGACGTACTGAAGCAATGCTTGAAGAATATGAAGATAAACTAGAGTTATTTGGGAAGTTTCAACAACGACAAATGGTTATTGAACAATTAACGCTTGCTATGGGGCAAGATGAGATTGAAAAAAATGTTGTCATGGAACTTGTCAATCAACTAAAAGAATGGGATTAGGAGGCGGCGTGCATGGCATTTGAAGGTCTAGCTGAGCGGCTGCAAGGAACCATCCAACGTATAAAAGGAAAAGGAAAAGTTTCCGAAGCAGACGTTAAAGAAATGATGAGAGAAGTTCGGTTTGCCTTAATTGAAGCCGACGTTAACTTAAAAGTAGTAAAAGAATTCGTCAAAAAAGTAAGTGAGCGAGCTGTTGGTAGCGATGTGATGAAGAGCCTTACTCCTGGTCAACAAGTCATTAAAATCGTTAAAGATGAATTGACTTTATTGATGGGTGGAGAGCAAGCGCCAATTCAATTTGCTAAAAAACCACCTACTGTAATTATGATGGTCGGCTTGCAAGGTGCTGGTAAGACGACAACTAGTGGGAAGTTAGCGAATGTTCTTCGGAAGAAATACAATCGTAAACCATTATTAGTTGCAGCTGATATTTACCGTCCTGCAGCCATTCAACAACTTGAAACGATTGGAAAACAACTTTCGTTGCCAGTGTTTTCACTCGGAACAGAAGTATCACCTGTTGAAATTGTTCGTCAAGCGATTGAAAAATCAAAGGAAGAACATCATGACGTAGTAATTGTGGATACAGCGGGTCGTTTACATGTTGATGAAGTTTTAATGCAGGAATTAAAAGATATTCGTGCCTTAAAAGAACCTGACGAAATTTTCTTAGTTGTTGATTCAATGACAGGTCAAGATGCGGTTAATGTCGCTCAAAGTTTCAATGAAGCCCTTGGCATTACAGGTGTTGTTTTAACGAAATTAGATGGTGATACACGTGGTGGTGCTGCGTTATCTATTCGTGCTGTTACTGAAAAACCAATTAAATTTGTTGGTATGGGTGAAAAAATGGATGCACTAGAAGCGTTCCACCCCGAGCGCATGGCTTCACGTATTTTAGGTATGGGCGATATGATGTCTTTAATCGAAAAAGCTCAATCCAATGTGGATGAAGAAAAAGCCAAAGAACTTGAAGAAAAGTTTAGAACACAGACATTCACATTCGACGATTTTGTCGAGCAATTAAATCAAGTGAAGAAAATGGGTCCTTTAGAAGACATTATTAAAATGTTACCCGGTGCTGGGAAAATTAAAGGGCTTGAGAATGCTAAAGTTGATGAAAAACAAATGGGTCGAGTAGAAGCGATTATTTATGCAATGACGCCTCAAGAAAAAACGACACCTGAAGTGATTAACTCTAGTAGGAAAAAAAGAATTGCAAAAGGATCGGGGACGACCATTCAGGACGTCAATCGATTACTTAAGCAATTTGAAGACATGAAAAAAATGATGAAACAAATGTCTGGAATGCAACAAAAAGGCAAGAAAAAGATGAAAATGCCAGGATTAGACTCGCTTTTTAAATAAATTTTAAAGCAATTTTTAAGGTGTTAAGAAAAAACACTTTACAAACAAATCAAATCTTGATAATATACTATCTTGTGTGAAACTATTCGGAGGTGCTATTAAACATGGCAGTTAAAATTCGCTTAAAACGTATGGGAGCTAAAAAATCTCCTTTCTATCGTATCGTTGTTGCTGACGCTCGTGCTCCACGTGACGGCCGTCAAATCGAAACAGTGGGAACTTACAATCCACTAACTTCACCAGCTGAAGTAAAAATCAACGAAGAACTAGCGTTGAAATGGTTATCAACTGGTGCTAAACCATCTGATACAGTACGTAACTTGTTCTCAGAACAAGGCATCATGGAGAAATTCCATAACGCAAAAAACGCTAAGTAATCGGGGGCAGCCTAATGAAGCAGCTGATTGAAACAATTGTTAAACCATTAGTTGATTATCCGGAAGAAGTTCGTATTGAAATTGACGAAAATGCAAACCGTATTGTCTACAAACTTTCTGTCCATTCTGAAGATATGGGGAAAGTTATTGGTAAGCAAGGTCGTGTTGCGAAAGCAATTCGTACCATTGTTTATTCAGCAGCAAGCAGTCACCATAAGAAGAAGACGTATGTCGATATTCTAGATTAATAGTAGAAAAAGGAAGGGGCCTTGGTTCCTTCCTTTTTTGTACAGTAAGTTGGAATTCCGATTAAACAATAGAACAAAGAAAGACAGCTGTGCCATTGTGGTGCTAGCTGTGTTTTTAAAATAGACACGGTTAAACCTTATTGTTGATTATTATTAAAAGGACAAACTCTGCTATCTACGCACAGGTGTCAATCAAGTCAACCAAGCGTTTAACTTTGCCTATAAATAAGGAGTGAAACAGATGAATTGGTTTAATGTAGGGAAGATCGTTAATACTCACGGAATTCGTGGTGAAGTGCGAGTTATTTCAAGCACTGATTTTCCAGAAGAACGATATGCAGTTGGAAATAAACTTAACTTATTTAAAAGCGATTCAAAAACACCGATTGTCTTAACTATTGCGAGTCATCGTCGCCACAAAAATTTTGACTTATTAACATTTGAAGGCTATTTAACGATTGAAATGGTTGAAGGGTTCCGTGATGGCATATTAAAAGTATCGGAAAATCAATTGTCTGAATTAGAAGGCCATGAATACTATTTCCATGAAATTATTGGTTGTACAGTTATTGGAACAGATGGACAAGAAATCGGTATTATTTCGGATATTTTACAAACAGGAGCCAACGATGTTTGGACCGTAAAACCGGCGAGCGGAAAAGATCATTATATTCCTTACATTGAGGATGTTGTAAAAGATATCGATATTGAAAATAAAAAAATAACAATCGACGTTTTGGACGGCTTATTATCATGATGAAAATCCATGTCTTATCCCTTTTTCCTGAGATGTTTACAGGCGTTTTTAATTCGTCTATTTTAAAAAAAGCTCAAGAAAAAGAAGCGGTTTCTTTAGGCGTGACCGATTTTCGTATGTATTCGGGTAATAAACACCACCAGGTTGATGATTATCCCTACGGGGGTGGTGCAGGTATGGTTTTGAAACCAGAGCCCTTATTTCAAGCCGTAGAGGCGATTACGAGTACGTCTAAGAAACCAAGGATTATTTTGATGTGTCCCCAGGGTGAGAGATTCACACAAAAGAAAGCTGAAGAATTTGCTAAAGAAGAAGAATTGATTTTTTTATGTGGACATTATGAAGGCTATGATGAGCGTATAAGGGAACATTTGGTTACAGACGAAGTCTCAATAGGAGATTATATATTAACCGGTGGAGAACTTGGCGCAATGACGGTCATCGATAGTGTAGTGAGACTTTTACCTGGAGTACTAGGCAACGGTGATTCGTCAGTCCAAGATTCTTTTTCAACAGGCATGCTAGAGCATGCTCATTATACACGACCTGCTGATTTTCGAGGAATGACTGTGCCAGACGTTCTAATGTCTGGAAACCACGCAAAGATCGAAAAGTGGCGGCATGAAGAATCTCTGTTCAGAACTTGGTCAAGACGTCCAGACTTGCTAACTTCTCTAAATTTGTCTGAAGCAGATCAACAGCTAATAAGTCAATGGGAACAAAATAAAAATAACTAGATTATCTTGTTTTGTGCGTGGTTATATGGTATCATCTATTCTGTACTTCTATGTGGAGTACCGAATTACGATGTTCCGCTGTAGCCGTTGTCGCTAGCAAGAGCATCTGTCTAAGGAGAGAAAAATATGCAAAATATTATTACTGAAATTACACAAGAACAACTTCGTACGGATCTTCCGAATTTCCGTCCAGGTGACACAGTTCGTGTACACGTTAAGGTCGTTGAGGGAACTCGCGAACGTATCCAATTGTACGAAGGAGTAGTTATACAACGTCGTGGTGGCGGAGTAAGCGAAACTTTCACAGTTCGTAAAATTTCTTACGGTGTTGGTGTTGAACGTATTTTCCCAGTTCACACGCCTAAAATCACTCTTTTAGAAGTTATTCGTCGTGGTAAAGTACGTCGTGCTAAATTGTTCTACCTACGTAACTTACGTGGTAAAGCTGCACGTATCAAAGAAATTCGATAATTTACAGTCAGAAAGAGAGCTTGGATTTCAAGCTCTCTTTCTTTTTGCTTGTGATGTTAATTCCTTGTACAATAATAATAGTACAAGCAGGGGGGCAATTTGATGGAAGAAGTTAAAAAAGAGAAAAATGAAATATGGGAGTGGGCGAAGGCTTTATTGATTGCATTTGGTCTTGCATGGCTCATTCGCTTCTTTTTGTTTACACCAATTGTTGTAGATGGGGAATCCATGATGCCGACGTTAGAAAACGGTGATCGAATGATCGTTAACAAAATCGGCTATGACGTTGGAGAACCGAATCGGTACGATATCGTCGTATTTCATGCCCCAGAACAAAAAGACTACATTAAACGAATAATCGGACTCCCTGGAGATCATGTTGCTTATAAAAAAGATCAATTATATATAAATGGTGAAGCAAAGCCTGAACCATACTTAGATCCTTTTAAAAAAGAAATCATTGAAGGAACACTAACAGAAGATTTTACTTTAGAAGAACTTATTCAAGAGGAAGTTGTACCTGAAGGTTATGTTTTCGTAATGGGAGATAACCGACGATACAGCAAGGATAGTCGTCACATTGGCGTTGTTTCGATGGACGAAATCATCGGAAGCACAAGTGTTATATTCTGGCCTCCTAATGAAATAAGTATCGTCAAGTAATACTTAAGGAGGAAAACATATGACCATTCAATGGTTCCCAGGACATATGGCAAAAGCTCGTCGTGAAGTAACAGAAAAGCTTAAGCTTGTTGATATTATTTTTGAATTGGTTGACGCACGCTTGCCATTGTCATCTCGTAATCCAATGATTGATGAGGTAGTTGGGCAGAAAATTAGATTATTGATTTTAAATAAAGCAGATATGGCAGATGATCATCAAACGAAAAAGTGGCTCAAATATTTCGATGAAAGAGGGCACAAAGCAGTTGCCATAAATTCTTTTGATAGCAAAGGTTTGCAGCAAGTGATAAAAGCAGCAAAAGAGTTACTTGAAGAGAAATGGGAACGCATGCGTTCAAGAGGTATTAAACCAAGAGCTATTCGTGCCATGATTGTGGGTATACCAAACGTAGGAAAATCAACGCTTATAAACCGTTTAGCAAAGAAGAATTTAGCTAAAACGGGAAATACGCCTGGTGTTACTAAAGCTCAACAGTGGATTAAAGTAGAAAAAGAATTAGAATTACTCGATACACCAGGGATTTTATGGCCAAAGTTTGAGGATCAATCAGTTGGTTATAAACTAGCGCTTACTGGGGCAATTAAAGATACGATCACGAATATGGAAGACTTAGCGGTATATGGATTGCGTTTTTTAGCTGAGCATTATCCAAAACGTATGGAAGATCGATACCAAATGACAGCAGTTGATGAAGACTTAGTTAAAACGTTCGATCATATTGGAAAACTCCGTCGGACATTTTCTACTGGTGGAGAAATCGATTACGATCAAGTAGCTGAATTAATTGTCCGAGATATACGTGGAGAAAACCTTGGTAAATTAACATTTGACTTCGTTGAAGAAAGCGAAAAACAACAAGATTTGCAATAACCTTTTTTACCTTCGGGTAGAAAAGGTTTTTCTAATCGCAAGAATAAAACTCTAAAAACGGTGAACACAGCCGATAATATAGGTAGTAAAGAAGGACTGATTTAAATGGAAACAATTCAAGAAATCGCAGCTCAATTGACCATTACGAAAGACCGCAATTCTTTTATTGAAAGTCTTGTTCATGACCCTAGAAAAGGCGTTCAAAAGTTACTGAACTCTTGGGAGATGAAATTAGCAAAACAACAAATCATCATCCAACAACATCAAAGTAAAATAGAGTTCGACAATTCTTTTAAACAAACAACTCAAGATTTGATTGCAGGAATTGATGAAGCTGGGAGAGGACCTTTGGCTGGTCCGGTTGTAACCGCAGCGGTGATTTTTGAAGACATACATAAAGATTTAATCGGAATAAATGACTCGAAACAAATGTCCCGTAGTAAAAGAAATGAATTTGCTCACCAGATAAAGAAACATGCAAAATCATATAGCATTCATGTTCAGCCCCCAATAAGAATAGATGAAATCAATATTTACGAAGCGACTAAAGAATCTATGGTTGAATCGGTTAAACTTTTAAGCGTTCAACCAGATATATTGTTAGTAGATGCGATGAAACTTCCGTTAGACATATCACAGCACTCGATAATAAAAGGCGACTCTAAAAGCTTATGTATAGCAGCTGCTTCTATATTGGCTAAAACAACAAGAGATGAATTAATGGATCAATGGCATCAACAATACCCGAACTACCTTTTTTCAAAAAATGCAGGTTATGGAACAGCTGAGCATTTAGAAGCCTTGCAACGTTTTGGCTATACACCGATTCATCGTAAATCATTTGAACCTATTAAATCTATGTAGTTGGAAAGGAGGGGGGTTACCATGGCAGCGGCATCTTTTTTATCTATTCAACCAAATATAAGATCACAATCTATGCATGAACAACCTCTCTCTTTAAAGCAGGGACAAGTATTTCATGGCAATATAAAGAAATTTTATCCAAATCAAACGGCTGAAGTACAAGTAGGAAATCAAAAAATGATCGCCAAGCTTGAAGTCCCACTAAAGGCTGGCGATTCACATTATTTTCAAGTAACAAGTATTAAACCAGAATTGCAACTAAAAGTTGTAACAGGAGCTCTGCCTCAAACGTCGTCGCCTGCTGTGCAAATTCATCAAATAATGGATTCGCTTCAATTGCCTAAAACTCCGACAATGCAAGCGCTCGTTCTTCATATGGTGAAGGAACAAATTCCTTTATCCAAAGACCAACTATTACAAGCAGAACAATGGATAAAAAATCTGCCGCACGAAGTGAAACTGGCAGATGCAGTGCAAGCTCTCGGGCGAATGAGTGAGATGAAATTACCATTTACAAATGAGATATTTCGATCAATCATCAGTGGGGGGGATAAAACAGGGCTCAATACGTTATTGGATTCACTGAAACAAACGCTTCAATCTGACCAATCGATACCACCCGTTCAAAAGGCTGCAATTCAACAAACGCTAAATCAGATCACACAACCATTATCTAAGGAACTAGGAGGCACCATTGTTGGCAAGGCTTTGGAGACGTTAATGTCACCGAATTCTTCTGTTAGTGATAAATCTAGTTTATTAAGCCTGTTAAAAGAAGTAGGTCTTGTTCCAAGGCAGGCATCCATCTCTAATTTTTTGACCCCACCTTCAACTACCAGTCCAAGCTTAAAAACAGAGAGTCAAGGAACGATTGGTCAGCAATTAATTCAGTTGCATCAATCAACACCTAGTCAAGTTCAAACGAATATACAAGCGTTACAAACATCGATCCAGCAAAACCAATTATTATCGAATGAAGTAAAACTTCAATTGCAAACACAATTACAACGTTTAGAAAATACACCAGTAAATTCACAAGCTTGGAAAACAAGTGTGAAGACAATGACAAATGAAATCGTGAAAGCATTTGCTTCACTTAGCCAAACAGCACCTTTGCAAACTGATGTTCAAGGCAATGCGCCTAAGGAACATATTTTGTCCTTACTACAATCTATAAATGGAACTGCTCCAAACTCAAAAGTTTTTCAGCAACTAACGTCACTAGCCAGCCAATCCACTCAGATACCCGTTCAACAAGTGTTAAGTCAGGCTGAACTAGCTGTCCAATCTGGTGTAAATCAAAAAACAATTGAAATGGCGATGAAGCAAGTCTTACAAGATTTAGGATTCTCCTATGAAGCTAAGTTGGGACAATTAGGTAGTAATCTTACACAAATGAATGAAACACTAAAGCCGCAACTATTAGCTTTATTACAAGACCCAAGTATTTCAATGCCAATGAAAGAAGTTGCAGATTCCATTATTACTCGAATGAATGGCCTTCAAATTTTATCTGGTGAAAATGGTCCTCAACATCAATTGCTTATGCAAGTTCCGCTTGATTTCTTAGGGAAGAAAATGGATGCTACCCTTCAATGGAATGGACGAATGAAGGAAGATGGGAAAATTGATTCAAACTATGCTCGTGTTATGTTTTATTTGGATTTAAATGCTCTAAAAGAAACCGTTATTGATATGCAAGTTCAAAATCGAGTGGTCACCGTGACGATATTTAATGAAAATGATGCCCTACAAGCAGTAGCAGAACCGTTTAAAGAAGCACTAAAAGATGGGTTGCAAGCACTGGATTATCAATTATCAGGTGTCTTTATGAAACCGTTTGAAAAACAACCGATTCCAGGACTCGACCGCCAAAATCAAGTGCCTACAAAAGGAGTCGATATTAAGATATGAATGAAGAGCAACTTAGAAGAAAAGAAGCCATTGCCCTCACATACAAGCCAGATGCTGAAAATGCTCCTGTGATTATTGCAAAAGGAAAAGGTAAAATTGCTGAAAATATTTTAAAAAAAGCACAAGAAAACCAAATACCGATACAAGAGGATCCGAGTTTAGTATCTTTGCTCGGTCAACTGAACATTAACGAATCAATCCCGGAAGAATTGTATCAAGCGGTTGCTGAAGTATTCGCCTTTATTTATCGTATTGATCAAACGAAGGGGTTAAAGAGAAGATAAAAGAGGTCTTTCGTTGCCATTGCTTGATGGACGAAGGATCTCTTTTTTATTGTTAAAATGTAGCTGCAATGCGTATCAAACTGTTTCGCCATAAAACGACAAGAAGTCGGAATATTTGATGTTTTACGTGTTATAGCAGTCTTATGTAGACATTGTATGACAGGTTTTATACAATGGTAAAGGTAGTAAATTACTTGACAGAAGTTTGATTGGAGGATGTAAAATGAATATCCATGAATATCAAGGTAAACAACTCCTCAGACAATATGGTGTCGCAGTGTCGAGCGGTTTAGTTGCTTTTTCTCCTGAAGAAGCAGTAAAAGCTGCAAAAGAACTTGGCACAGACGTTGTCGTGGTGAAAGCTCAAATTCACGCAGGTGGCCGTGGTAAAGCTGGCGGTGTTAAAATCGCGAAGAACTTAGATGAAGTTCGTGCATACGCGAAAGAACTTCTTGGGAAAGTACTTGTTACTCATCAAACAGGTCCTGAAGGAAAAGAAATTAAGCGTCTTCTTGTTGAAGAAGGTTGCGACATTAAAAAAGAGTACTACTTAGGTTTAGTACTTGACCGTGCCACTTCTCGTGTAACTCTTATGGGTTCTGAAGAAGGCGGAATGGATATTGAAGAAGTTGCAGAAGCAACTCCTGAAAAAATCTTTAAAGAAGTTATCGATCCTGTTGTTGGATTGACTGGTTTCCAAGCGCGTCGTATGGCTTTCAACATGAACATTCCAGCGAACTTAGTTAACAAAGCTGTGAAATTCATGCTTGGTCTTTACCAAGTATTTGTTGATAAAGATGCGGCAATCGTAGAAATTAACCCATTAGTAGTTACTGGTGGTGGGGACGTTATGGCACTTGATGCGAAGTTTAACTTCGATGCAAATGCTCTATACCGTCACAAAGATATCTTAGAATTACGTGACTATGATGAAGAAGATGCAAAAGAAATTGAAGCATCTAAATATGACCTTAGCTATATCTCTTTAGATGGAAACATTGGATGTATGGTTAACGGTGCTGGACTAGCTATGGCAACAATGGATACAATCAGCTATTACGGCGGATCACCCGCTAACTTCCTTGACGTTGGGGGCGGCGCGACTGCTGAGAAAGTAACGGAAGCATTTAAAATAATTCTTTCTGACAAAAATGTTAAAGGTATTTTCGTTAACATCTTTGGTGGAATTATGAAGTGTGACGTTATTGCTGAAGGTGTAATCACAGCGGCTAAAGAAGTTGGATTACAAGTACCATTAGTTGTTCGTTTAGAAGGTACAAACGTAGAACTTGGTAAAAAATTATTGAACGAATCTGGCTTAAACATTATTGCGGCTGGCTCTATGGCAGATGGCGCGCAAAAAATTGTTGAACTAGTAGGCTAAGAAAGGCAGGGACAAAAGATGAGCGTATATATTAATAAAGATACGAAAGTACTCGTACAAGGTATCACGGGATCAACTGCTCTTTTCCATACAAAGCAAATGCTTGAATATGGAACTAAAATCGTCGCTGGTGTTACTCCAGGTAAAGGCGGAACTGAAGCTGAAGGCGTTCCCGTTTTCAATACAGTAGAAGAAGCTGTTAAAGCAACAGGCGCTAATGTGTCAGTTATTTATGTACCAGCTCCATTCGCTGCAGATGCAATTCTAGAAGCTGTTGATGCTGACTTAGATATGGCGATTTGTATCACTGAACATATTCCAGTATTGGATATGGTAAAAGTGAAGCGTTATATGGAAGGCAAAAAAACGCGTTTAGTCGGACCTAACTGCCCAGGTGTTATTACACCTGAAGAATGTAAAATTGGAATTATGCCTGGATACATTCACAAAAAAGGCCATGTAGGCGTAGTTTCTCGTTCTGGTACACTAACTTATGAAGCAGTACACCAACTTTCTCAAGAAGGAATTGGACAAAGTACAGCTGTAGGTATCGGTGGGGACCCAGTAAACGGAACTGACTTTATTGATGCACTTTCTGCATTCAATGAAGATCCAGATACGTATGCAGTAGTTATGATTGGTGAAATCGGCGGAACAGCTGAAGAAGAAGCTGCTGAGTGGATTAAAGCAAACATGACGAAACCGGTAGTAGGATTTATCGGTGGTCAAACAGCTCCAGAAGGTAAACGTATGGGTCATGCCGGTGCAATTATCTCTGGTGGTAAAGGTACAGCTGCTGAAAAAATCAAAGCAATGAATGCTGCAGGTATGGAAGTTGCAGCTACTCCATCTGTTATTGGTGAAACTTTAATTAAAGTAATTAAAGAAAAAGGCTTGTACGATCAATGTAAAACACATTAATATAATGTTAAGCGGCACATCAACCGATGTGTCGCTTTTTTTACGATATAAATCTGATTAGTATTGGATGAAAAAGGAGGAAACGAATGAAAGATGATCAGTTTAAGCAACGTTTGCTAGCACTCCACTATGTTTTTCCAGTGCCGTTAAACAGACTTACCCCACTTCTTCAGGTAGATCCTGAGTTAGAGTCTGTCGACAAAATGCCAACCCATCAACTTTCCCACTTATTGAAATTATCTTATGAACGAACGGTTAGATTTCAAAAGTCATATGATAAATCGCTAGAAACCCCACTTCTGCGAGCATATGAAAAGCATCAAATTATCCCCATTTTATTTAATGAATCCACTTACCCTAAACAATTATTAACGTTATACGATCCGCCTTCCGTTTTGTATGCAAAAGGAAAAATTGGCTACTTAAAAGAACAATTATTTGTTTCGATTATTGGGTCTCGAGAAGCAACGTCATACTCTCTAGAAGCGATGAACTTTATTATCCCTCCACTTATCAAGGACAAAGTTGTGATTGTTAGTGGACTCGCTAAAGGGGCTGATGCAATGGCTCATACCACTACCCATAATCTTGGAGGTAAAACGATTGCTGTTGTTGGACATGGTTTATTTACGCAATACCCTAAAGAGAACCGTTTGTTATTTCATACCATGGAACAACATCAATTAATTTTGACGGAATATCCGCCATACGTAACGCCAAAAAAATGGACTTTTCCTATGAGAAATCGAATAATTAGTGGATTATCTCATGCAGTGGTAGTTACTGAAGCAAAAGAAAAGAGCGGAACGGTTAGTACTATGCAACATGCAATAGATAATGGAAAAGACGTATTTTGTGTTCCAGGCTCCATATCTTCAGATTTGTCAGTTGGTCCTCATTTACTTTTGCTTGAAGGAGCAAAACCCGTGTGGAATGGATTCCAAATTCTTGAAGAACTTAAACAAAATGTGCATCAAAATTGACACATAAATGAAAAATGGTTGCAATCTACTGCAATCTGTTATACATTTTGCAACAGGTATTTCTTTTATTTTTATTAGGAACCTCTATAAGGAGGCACATACATGTCGGATTTTTTAGTGATTGTAGAATCGCCAGCCAAAGCGAAGACGATTGAACGTTACCTTGGCAAAAAATATAAAGTCAAAGCATCACTTGGTCATGTGCGTGATTTGCCGCGAAGTCAAATGGGTGTAGATGTAGAGAATAACTATTCTCCGAAGTACATTACGATCCGCGGAAAAGGCCCCGTAATGCAAGATTTGAAATCAGCAGCTAAAAAAGCGAAGAAAATTTATCTCGCAGCTGACCCGGATCGCGAAGGTGAAGCAATTGCTTGGCATCTCGCGAACTCATTGAACATTGATATTGAATCAGATTGTCGTGTTGTATTTAATGAAATTACAAAAGAAGCAATAAAAGAATCTTTTAAAAATCCTCGTCCGATTGATATGGACCTTGTTGATTCACAGCAAGCTCGAAGAATCCTCGATCGACTTGTTGGATACAACATTAGTCCAATACTATGGAAGAAAGTCAAAAAAGGACTCTCTGCGGGACGTGTTCAATCAGTAGCTCTACGTCTAATTATTGATCGTGAAAACGAAATTAAGACGTTCCAACCTGAAGAGTACTGGTCAATTGAAGGGAATTTTGAAAAAGGCAAAAAACCTTTCGATGCCGTTTATTTTGGAAATGGCAAAGAAAAAGTCAAACTAACAAACGAACAACAGGTTAAAGAAATTTTAAAACAAATAAAAGGCGATCAGTTCGAAGTGACAAGCGTTGTTAAAAAAGAACGTAAACGTAATCCAGCTCCTTCATTTACGACATCTTCTTTGCAACAGGAAGCAGCTCGTAAACTTAACTTCCGTGCAAGAAAAACAATGATGCTTGCTCAACAACTATATGAAGGTATAAATGTTGGGAAGGAAGGTTCTGTTGGTTTAATAACTTATATGCGTACGGACTCAACTCGAATTTCTGATACGGCTAAAAGAGATGCACAATCCTATATTGAAACTGAATATGGAAAAGAATTCATCTCAACAACCACTGCTCCAGTCAAACAATCTAGTAAATCTCAAGATGCACATGAAGCGATTCGTCCAACAAGTGTATTAAGAGCGCCAGATCAATTAAAAGCGATTTTGTCGAAAGACCAATTCCGATTATACAAATTAATTTGGGAGCGTTTTTTGGCGAGTCAAATGGCTTCTGCACTACTAGACACTGTAACAGTGGACTTAACAAATCAAGGTGTAGTCTTTAGAGCAAATGGCTCACAAGTGAAATTCGCTGGTTTCATGAAAGTTTATGTTGAGGGGAATGACGATCAGGTAGAAGAAAAAGATCGTATTTTACCGATCATGAATGAAGGCGACATGGTAAAGAAATTAGAGATAGAACCAAAGCAACATTTCACACAACCGCCACCACGTTATTCAGAGGCTAGACTTGTCAAAACGTTAGAAGAGTTAGGAATAGGTAGACCTTCTACTTATGCACCTACCCTTGATACCATTCAAAAACGTGGTTATGTAACCCTTGAAGCGAAAAGATTTATTCCAACTGAACTTGGAGGCATTGTTCATCAACTCGTTCTAGAATTCTTCCCAGATATTATTAATATCGAGTTTACTGCTCAAATGGAAAAAGACTTGGATAGTGTGGAAGAAGGACAAGAGAAGTGGGTTCATGTCATCGATAAGTTTTACCAAAACTTCGAGAAGCATGTCATTCATGCTGATAAGGAAATGGAAAAAGTCGTTATTAAAGATGAACCAGCTGGAGAAGATTGTGAGAAATGTGGATCGGCAATGGTCTTTAAGCTAGGACGATACGGTAAATTTATGGCTTGTAGCAATTTCCCTGAATGTCGAAATACGAAAGCAATTGTGAAGAATATCGATGTGAAGTGTCCGACCTGTAAAGAGGGCGAAGTTGTTGAACGCAAGAGCAAAACGAAACGTATTTTCTACGGATGTGACCGTTACCCAACATGTGATTTTGTTTCTTGGGATAAACCTATTAGCCGACCATGTCCAAAGTGTAATGAATTATTAGTTGAGAAAAAGTTGAAAAAAGGAATTCAAATTCAATGTACATCATGTGATTACAAAGAAGATGCACAAGCTTAAATAGAAATGACAAAGCGCCGTCTTATAATGAGACCGGCGCTTGTATCTTGACTTGAATGATTTTAAAGACTGCTTCACTATTTATATTACAGTCGGGAAGTATTTTTAGCTAAGCTCTGCTTAACTGAATATAATCCATCACTTAAAACTAATAAACAAACAAACCTAAAGTAATCCATTCTATAGTGTAAAGAAAAGGTTGGTGTCGAAATTGACAATA
This sequence comes from Paenisporosarcina sp., assembly GCA_041605715.1. GTDB lineage: Bacteria > Bacillota > Bacilli > Bacillales_A > Planococcaceae > Paenisporosarcina. Next base: position 16,409 of record JBFIXW010000006.1, on the reverse strand, counting down.
GTTAATGTAATCGGAGCGGGACTTGCTGGAAGTGAAGCTGCTTGGCAAATTGCCAAACGTGGTGTTCAGGTTCGTTTATACGAAATGCGACCAGTTAAACAAACAGCTGCCCATCATACAGATAAATTTGCGGAATTGGTGTGCTCAAATTCATTAAGAGCCAACACATTAACCAATGCTGTCGGCGTTATAAAAGAAGAAATGCGAATGCTGGATTCAGTGATTATTGCAGCAGCTGACCAATGCTCGGTTCCTGCAGGGGGCGCACTCGCAGTAGATCGACATGAATTTGCTGCATTTGTAACAGAAAGAGTGAAGAATCACCCACTCATCGAAGTAATTAATGAAGAAGTCACGGAAATTCCTGAAGGAATAACAATTATTGCGAGTGGTCCATTAACATCACCAGCGTTAGCTGAACAAATTCAAAAGTTAACGAGTGAAGATTATTTATACTTCTATGATGCCGCAGCTCCTATTGTAGAAAAAGATAGCATCAACATGGACAAAGTGTATTTAAAATCTCGTTATGATAAAGGAGAAGCTGCATATTTAAATTGCCCTATGACGGAAGCAGAATTCGACCGCTTTTATGATGCTTTAATTACTGCAGAAGTTGTTCCTTTAAAAGAATTTGAAAAAGAAATTTATTTTGAAGGGTGCATGCCTTTTGAAGTAATGGCTGCAAGAGGTAAAAAAACGTTACTTTTTGGTCCGATGAAACCTGTTGGTCTTGAAGATCCAAAAACAGGAAAGATACCATATGCAGTTGTTCAGCTGCGTCAAGACGATGCTGCTGGGACTTTATATAATATTGTTGGTTTTCAGACACATTTGAAATGGGGACCACAAAAAGAAGTATTACAATTAATTCCGGGATTAGAAAACGTAGAAATAGTTCGGTATGGTGTCATGCATCGAAACACGTTTATCAATTCTCCTCGTGTCTTAAAATCGACTTACCAACTTCAAAATAACGACCAACTTTTCTTTGCCGGTCAAATGACAGGTGTCGAAGGATACGTTGAATCAGCCGGCAGTGGCTTGATAGCGGGCATTAATGCTGCTAAGATGGCATTAGGAGAAGAGGTAGTAACTGTACCTCATGAATCAGCGCTAGGAAGCATGGCAAGATATATCACTGAAGCTGATCCAAAGAACTTCCAACCTATGAATGTGAATTTCGGCCTGTTCCCACCTCTTTCCAAAAGATACAAAACAAAGGAAGAGCGTGGTTCAAAACATGCTGAACGTGCACTAGCAACTATTCAAAATTTTATGAATACACTATCAGTTTAATTGCGAAAAGCCTCTAATTGTTGTTATAATTTAGAGGCTTTTTAATTTACTGATTATAAGGTATATGTTTTGATTGAATATTAGTATAAGAAAATACGTAACTACTACTTTATTTGGTGCAAGCTGTGTTTTTCTAATACTTGTATACATTTTAAACATTTGACTTCACATATAAAACGAAATGCTTGTCCTTGTACACAAGACCAGTTATGTTTTTCAAATGGAGGGGAATTCTTGATGACTCCAACCGATGCACTTAATCAGTTTTTAAGTTATATTCAATTGGAAAAAAACTACTCGTCCCATACGGTTCGTGAATACGAATCGGATATCGTTGAATTCTTCCGTTTTCTTGAGGCTGAAGGTGTGACTGAATTAGAACAAGTTGAATATATTCATGCAAGACTTTACGTAACGAAAATGTATGAAAATAAATTGTCCAGAACAACGATTTCGAGAAAAATTTCTGCAATACGATCGTTCTATAAATTTGGGAATCGAGAATTTGGTTTTAAAGAAGATGCTTTTCGTTCCCTGTATCATCCTAAAAAAGAGGAACGTCTTCCTCATTTTTTTTATGAAGAAGAAATGCAGGAATTATTTAAAGCTGCAGAAGGCGATTCACTACTCGAGATTCGAAATCGCGCTTTATTAGAACTATTTTATGCGACTGGTATTCGAGTTAGTGAACTTACATCACTAAAAGAAGTAGATATTGATTTGAGATTGGGTATATTACGTGTAATGGGAAAAGGGCGGAAAGAACGTTATTTACCTTTTGGCCAGTTTGCTCATGATGCATTGGAACACTATTTAGAAGAGGCACGGCCTAAACTTATGAAACAAACAAAACATCAAGTGATCTTTACTAATATGCGAGGGGAGCCATTAACTCCTAGAGGTGTAAGATTTGTATTAAATGAGATGGTTAAGAAAGCTTCTCTGCATACAAAAATATATCCTCATATGTTGCGACATACATTTGCGACGCACCTACTTAACAATGGTGCTGACTTACGTACAGTCCAAGAGTTACTTGGTCATTCTCAACTTTCTTCTACTCAAGTGTATACACACGTCACGAAAGAACACTTAAGAAAAACATATATGAATGCACATCCGCGTGCATAACGAATTATGAGGTGAACGATATGGGTGAGATACATGCAACAACGATATTCGCCATTCAACATGCTGGAAAATCAGCCATGTCAGGTGACGGTCAAGTAACTCTTGGCAATCAAGTTGTGATGAAACATACAGCAAAAAAAGTGAGACGATTATTTAATGGTCAAGTTTTGGCTGGATTTGCAGGTTCAGTAGCGGATGCCTTTACATTATTTGAAATGTTTGAAGCAAAGTTAATGGAGTATGATGGAAATTTGCAACGTGCTTCGGTTGAGTTAGCGAAACAATGGCGCGGCGATAAAATGCTAAGACGTCTAGAAGCAATGCTATTGGTAATGAATAAAGAAACTTTGCTATTAGTTTCTGGGACAGGTGAAGTAATTGAACCAGATGACGGAATTTTAGCTATTGGTTCTGGTGGTAACTTTGCATTAGCTGCAGGTAGAGCATTAAAACAATATGCTGGTGAGACAATGACTGCTGAACAAATTGCAAAAGCAGCACTAACCACTGCAGCCGATATATGTGTATTCACAAATCATGAAATAATTGTGGAGGCGTTGAATGAATGAGTAACCATCTAACCCCTAAACAAATAACTGAGCATTTGGATCGTTACATTGTCGGACAAAAGGATGCGAAAAAATCGGTTGCGGTTGCATTACGAAATCGCTATCGCAGAAGTTTATTGACTGATGAAATGAAAACTGAAGTTATCCCTAAAAACATATTAATGATTGGTCCTACTGGAGTAGGAAAAACTGAAATTGCACGTAGAATTGCCAAGTTAACAAAGGCTCCATTCATTAAAGTTGAAGCAACTAAGTTCACAGAAGTAGGTTATGTGGGCAGAGATGTAGAGTCCATGGTTCGAGATCTTACTGAGACTTCGGTGCGCTTAGTTAAAGAAGAAATGATGGAGGCAGTTAAAAGCCAAGCTGAACGCTTGGCGAATGATGCCATAGTTCGATTATTAGTTCCTTCATTAAAAAAGAAGCATGAAGGACAAAATCCTTTTGAAATGCTTTTTGGCCAAAAGACAGAACAAGAAGAAACGAGTAATGATGATTCGGAAGTTCGTTTAAAACGTTCTCAAATAGCTGAAGATTTAAGAGACGGAAAACTTGAGGAAGAATGGGTGAACGTTGAGATAACTGAACAGTCTCCATCACTCTTTGACGCATTCCAAGGGTCAGGGATGGAAAATATGGGGCAAAACATGCAAGATGCCTTTTCGAATCTCATGCCTAAGAAAAAGAAAAAACGTCGTGTTCAAGTTAAAGATGCGAGACGAATTTTAACAATTGAAGAAGCTGGTAAATTAATTGATAATGAAGAATTATCTCAAAAGGCAGTTGAACGTGCAGAACAGTCTGGGATTATTTTTATTGATGAGATTGATAAAATTGCAAGTAAAGGTGGCACGGGATCCTCTGCAGATGTTTCTAGAGAAGGTGTCCAGCGAGATATATTGCCAATCGTTGAAGGTTCTACTGTTCAAACGAAGTATGGGATTGTTAAAACTGATTATATGTTGTTCATTGCTGCGGGTGCTTTCCATATGGCAAAACCATCAGATTTAATACCGGAATTACAAGGAAGATTTCCAGTTCGTGTAGAACTTGAAAAGTTAACGAAAGATGATTTTGTTAGGATTCTAAAAGAACCTGATCATTCGTTAATTCGTCAATATAAATCACTTTTAGAAACAGAAGGAGTAACTATTGAGTTTACAGATGAAGCCATTACTCGAATTGCAGAAGTTGCGACGGAAGTAAACCAAGAAACTGACAATATTGGGGCCAGAAGACTGCACACGATTTTAGAAAAGTTATTAGAAGAACTCTCTTTTGAAGCTTCTGAAATATCACCAGCACATATCGACATTACGGCAGGCTATGTCGATCAAAAATTAGGAAATATCGTAAAAAACAAAGATTTGTCACAATTTATTTTGTAATGTAAGATAAATCTATATCATTGAAGATTAAAAACCTTTAGAATATTGAATAAATAGCAGTTTAAATCACAGGAGGCCAATTAGATGAATTTATTAGCAAAAACAAGAAAGATTAACTCGATGCTGCAAGGCTCGGCGACAAAGCAAGTAAACTTTAAAGAAATGTCGGCTACATTAAGTAACGTAATCGAATGTAATGTATTTATCGTTAGTCGTAAAGGTAAATTATTAGGTTTCGAAATTAATCAACAAATTGAAAATGAACGTATGATTAAAATGATGGAAGAGCGTCAATTCCCTGAAGAATACACAAAAAACTTATTCCATGTAAATGAAACTTCTTCAAATTTAGACGTATATAGCGAACATACGGTATTCCCAGTTGAGAACCGTGAACTATTTAAAGAAGGTTTAACAACAATCGTTCCAATCATTGGTGGCGGTGAAAGATTAGGTACGTTAATCCTAGGTCGTTTAAAAGAAGAATTCCAAGATGACGATTTAATCCTTGGTGAATATGGCGCAACTGTAGTTGGTATGGAAATCCTTCGTGAAAAATCTGAAGAGATTGAAGTAGAAGCGCGTACGAAAGCTGTAGTTCAAATGGCAATCAATTCACTATCATATAGTGAGCTTGAAGCAATTGAACATATTTTTGAAGAGCTTGATGGTAACGAAGGTTTGTTAGTAGCATCAAAAATTGCTGACAGAGTTGGAATTACTCGTTCAGTAATTGTAAATGCTCTGCGTAAATTAGAAAGTGCTGGTGTTATCGAATCTCGTTCATTAGGTATGAAAGGAACTTATATTAAAGTGTTAAATGATAAGTTCTTAAATGAATTAGCACAATTAAAATTAAAATAAAGTTTTAAGAGGCTGTCCCAAAAGTCATAGAAATTGACTTTTAAGGACAGCCCTCTTTTTTTATAAAAATGCCATACTCGATTTCCGTTTTAGGAGGACGCTTTTCGCAGGGCGGGTGGTGATCCTCCTCCTCGCAAGCCTCTGTGGGGTCTCACCAGTCCAGCTGATTCCGCAGTGTCGCAGCTTATCACTACAATCTATATAAAAGGTTTATAGTCACCTTCATTCCAATATGAGAATTAATAAATATGACTAAGCTTATTTAATAGTCATTAAATAGGGCTGCCAGTTCTGCTTTAGAGCTTGCATGATATCTGAGTGTAAACTGGTTCATAGGGAAGTCCTTTTTTCTGTGAATTGGTTGTGATGACAATTCTACAAGAAAAGGTCTTTCTTATTCAATTTCTTCATGTACACATAATATTATACGCTCTCTTTTTAAAATATTTACAGCAGAAGATTCTTATAATTACATAATATTCCTCCAAAATCAGCTATTATTCGTCATATAGGTGTTGGGAAAGACCGTCTAGTAGAAAAATGTTCAAATAAATCGAAAAAACAGTCATTATGGACTATTAAAAACTACATAATGTTCATAGACACTATATTACATCTTCTTTACAATGAGAGAGAAAGTGTTATTAAAACGTAATGTTAAAGGAAAAGAATGGGGTGAAGTATTTGAGTTTATTTGGTGGAACCATACAAAACTTAGAGAATGGACTAGCATATGCGAGTGTGAAACAAAAAACAATTGCACAAAACATTGCAAATGTCGACACTCCAAATTATAAGTCGAAGGATGTCAGTTTTGCACAAATGTTTTCTGATGCAAAGCAGTCGTCCATGGCGGCATACCGGACAGATACCAAGCATTTTGGTTTTAAAATGCGTGAATATTCTCCGGGTGTTTTTAGTTATACCAATATGCGTTACCGACAAAATGGTAACGGTGTTGATATGGATAAAGAACAAGCAAATCTAGCAACCAATCAAATTTACTATAATGCATTGATAGATCGAGTGAGTGGTAAATTGAATTCACTTCAAACTGTTATTAAAGGAGGCTAATGAACATGAGTATCTTCCATAGTATGAATACAACTGCATCAGCCTTAACATCTCAAAGATTACGTATGGACGTTATTTCTTCTAACATGGCCAATGTAGACACTACTCGGGGACGCTTAGTTAATGGTGAATGGGAACCGTATCGCAGGAAATCGGTTACGTTGAAACCTCTTGAGGGACAGTTTTCATCTTTCTTGAATGTTGCTGTAGGTCATTCAAGTAAAGGACAAGTTGGGAATGGTGTTAAAGTTTCAAGGATTACCGAAGATAGAGAAACACCATTTAAACTAGTATTTGATCCGAGTCATCCTGACGCAGACGAAAGTGGATATGTAGAAATGCCAAACGTTGATCCTCTAAGAGAAATGGTCGATTTGATTTCTGCAACACGTTCGTATGAAGCAAATGTCACAGTCTTCAATGCCAATAAAGCGATGTTGACAAAAGCGTTAGAAATCGGGAAATAACGATAAAGAAAGGAAGTAACAAATGCCAATACAACCTTTATCACTTTTAACACCAGTTCAGCAACCGGTGCCAAATATCATGCAAAAAACGACTCCTTATGAAGCACAACAACAATTTGGAGCGATGTTAAAAGATGCAATATCAAATGTAAATGCTCAACAAAAAGTCTCTGACACTATGACTGATAAATTAATCCGAGGTGAACAAGTCGAGCTACACGATGTAATGATTGCTTCTCAAAAAGCGAGCATTATGTTAAGTGGAACGATGGAAGTTCGTAACAAGGTGATTGAAGCGTATCAGGAAATTATGCGTATGAGTGTCTAATATATTTCTGATTTAGTCATGACTCACTCACCAGTACCGGGGGATTAAAATGAATGAACGTATAACAAAATTTAAAAATGATATGACCCTCTTTTGGAGAAGTCGCACAAAAACACAAAAAGGAACATTAATTGGAACAATTTTAGGTGTGATCATCCTCGCTGCTGCTGTTACTTTTTTTGCGACAAAAACTGAATTTGTCCCATTATTTAAGGATGTATCTACAGCAGAAATTGGTCGTATTAAAGAGACGCTAGATGCTCAAGGAGTTTCAAATGAGATTGCTCCTGGCGGGACGACTATATTGGTTCCATCTGAACAGGTTGATTCATTACTTGTTCAAATGGCAGCAGAAGGTTTTCCTCAATCAGGAACGATTGACTACTCCTTCTTCTCACAAAATGCTGGATTTGGTATGACAGATAATGAGTTTAACGTGCTAAAACTAGCATCCACTCAAACAGAACTTTCAAACCTATTAAAAAGCATCCAAGGCGTGAAAGATGCTCGAGTCATGATTACATTGCCTGAAGAAGGCGTATTTTTAACACAAGCAACTGAAGCAGCAAGTGCTTCAATCGTTTTAAACACAGAACCTGGCTATCAATTTGAAGAACCTCAAATTTTAGCTATGTATAACCTAGTTTCTAAGAGTGTTCCGAACTTATCTACAGAAAATATTGTGATTACCAATCAGTATTTTGAGTATTTTGATTTGAACAAACCTCAGACCGCAGGTTCATCTATTATGGATCAAATGGCCATTAAGAAAACGATTGAACGAGATTTACAAAGGCAAGTTCAGACAATGCTAGGTACATTAATGGGTCAAGACAAAGTAATTGTCTCAGTTACAACTGATATCGATTTCCAAAAAGAAAATCGTGAGGAAAACTTAGTTGAACCGGTTGATGAAGAGAATATGGAAGGTATTCAAATAAGTGCACAACGTATTTCAGAAACCTTTACAGGAAATTCACCGATTGCAGGTGGGATTCCTGAAGGGGAAGATCCAACTGATAACAATACTGGCTATGGTGAATTTGGAGCTGGTAGTGGAGATTATGAAAAAATTGAAGAGACGATTAATAATGAAGTAAATCGAATTCGTAAAGAGATTGTAGAAAGTCCATATAAGATTCGTGATATTGGACTTCAAGTAATGGTTGAACCGCCAAACCCAGAAGATATCGCTTCATTACCAGCTGGTGTTGAACAAGATATTGAGCAAATACTTGCCACAATCGTTCGTACGACGATTGACAAAGATTCTGTTGGTCAATTAACAGAAGAACAAGTTGGAGAAAAAATTGTTGTTTCTGTACAGCCATTTAATGGAAAAGTTACAGAACTTGCAAATACAGAACCGATTATTCCTTGGTGGGTGTTTGTTGTAGGCGGAATTTTATTCGCTGTTATTTTACTTCTAGTATTCTTTATGTTCCGTTCTAGAAAATCAAAACAAGAAGATTTGAATTTACTTGAAGAACAAAGAGAAGAATTTAACGTGGCAGATATTAATTCAGAAAAAGAAACGGAAGCTACATTGCGTCGTAAGCAATTAGAAAAAATGGCGAAAGACAAGCCAGATGATTTTGCTAAATTACTTCGCACTTGGATTGCTGAAGATTAATGGGGGGTTCGGCTGTTGTCCAGGAAAGAAAAAGACTTATCAGGTAAGCAAAAAGCTGCTCTCCTGTTAATCTCGCTGGGTCCTGAAGTATCCGCTGCCATTTATAAACATCTTAATGAAGATGAAATAGAGCGTCTTACTTTAGAAATATCAGGTGTGAAAAAAGTAGAACCAGAAGTTAAGGAAGATATTATAGAAGAATTCCATACAATTGCATTGGCTCAAGACTATATCTCACAAGGTGGTATTGGTTATGCGAGAACTGTTCTTGAAAAGGCTCTTGGGTCTGATCATGCTCAATCCATTATCAACAGATTGACCTCTTCGTTGCAGGTTCGTCCATTCGACTTCGCGCGAAGAGCAGATCCTTCTCAAATATTTAACTTTATTCAAAATGAACATCCGCAAACTATTGCACTTATTCTTTCTTATTTAGAGGCACAGCAAGCTGGAACAATTTTGTCGTCACTTCCACAAGAAGTGCAAGCAGATATCGCGAAACGTATTGCGACGATGGACTCAACTTCTCCGGAAGTCATTAGTGAGATTGAATCTGTACTTGAACGAAAATTATCATCAACTGTAACCCAGGATTACACAGAAACAGGCGGTATTGATGCAGTTGTAGAAGTCTTAAATGGTGTTGACAGACAAACTGAAAAAACAATATTAGATGCACTTGAAATTCAAGATCCAGAACTTGCTGAAGAAATCAAAAAACGCATGTTTGTCTTTGAAGATATTGTTACGCTGGATAATCGCTCCATTCAGCGTGTTGTTCGTGATTGTGAAAATGAAGATTTATTACTATCGATGAAAGTATCGAGCGAAGAAGTAAAAGATATCATTTTCCGCAATATGTCCCAGCGTATGGCTGAAACGTTTAAAGAAGAGATGGACATTATGGGTCCAGTTCGATTGCGTGATGTTGAAGAAGCTCAATCTCGAATTGTAGCTGTTATTAGACGCCTAGAAGATGCGGGAGAAATCATTATAGCTCGTGGCGGAGGAGATGACGTCATTGTCTAGAATCATCCGATCAGAATTTGCAAGCGCATCAAATGAACCATCAAAATCTATTCAAATTCGAAATCTTTCTTTCCAATCTGAAGTAACCGAAGAAAAGCCTTTGACGATTGACATTCTGTTAAAAGAGCGTGACATTCTTATGAAAAAGGCTATGGATGAAATTGAACTTGAGCGAAACCTATTGATGAACCAAAAGCAACAAACACAAGTTTACATTGAACAGGAAAGAACAAAATGGGATCAAGATAAAGTCGAATTTAAACAGCAAGCTTACGAAGAAGGTTTTCAGCAGGGTTTTGAAGAGGGGCACCAAAAAGTTCAAAGCGATATGACACATGCCATCCTGCAAGCGAATGAAACCATGCAACATACACACGATAATGCAAAGAAATATATCGATGAGCAGGAAAAGGTCATCTTAGAATTATCACTTCGAACAGCTGAACGCATTTTAGGAATGGCTTTAGAAGAAAACGAAGAACACTATTTAGCTCTTGTTAAGAGAGGGTTAAAAGAAGCACGAGAAATGAAAGAAATCAAACTGTACGTTCCAACCATTCACCATGCACTCGTATCTGCAAATAGAGATGAGTTAGCATCCATTTTTCCGGTTGATGTACCGTTCATGATTTTTGTGAATGAAGACTTACAAGCTACTGATTGTTATATAGAAACCAATCATGGACGAATCGTAGTAAGTGTTGATGAACAATTAACTCAATTGAGATTAAAGCTAACAGAAATACTTGAAAGTCAGGAGTGACCAAAATGAGAGCCAATCAACTATCTGAACATATTCCACATATGACAACGTTTAAGAAATACGGTCGCGTGAAACGTGTAATTGGATTGATGATTGAATCTCAAGGCCCTGAAAGTTCAATTGGGGATGTTTGTTTTATTCACGTGCCAAGCTCTCGTGGTGGTGTATCCATCATGAAAGCTGAAGTAGTTGGATTTCGAGATGAAATTGTTGTTTTAATGCCTTATACAAACATACGAGAAATTTCGATTGGATGTTTAGTCGAAGGAACTGGAAAACCGCTTGAAATTAAAGTGGGACCTGCATTAATTGGGAAAGTATTAGATTCGATGGGTGAGCCTATTGATGGCAGTTCGTTACCTAAAGGGTTAATCACAACTTGGACTGAACAAGATCCACCGAATCCATTAACTAGACCTCCGATTCATGAAAAACTTGAAGTAGGTGTCAAAGCCATTGACGGTATGTTAACAGTTGGTAACGGGCAGCGTGTCGGGATTTTTGCAGGATCTGGTGTTGGAAAGAGTACATTGCTTGGAATGATCGCAAGGAATACAAAAGCAGATTTAAACGTAATCGCCCTTATTGGAGAGCGTGGTCGTGAAGTTCGCGAATTCATTGAAAGAGATTTAGGACCTGAAGGACTTAAACGATCAATAGTAGTTGCTGCAACCTCAGACCAACCGGCATTAATGCGTATAAAAGGTGCATTCACAGCGACCGCAATTGCGGAATATTTTAGAGACCGCGGCTTAAACGTCATGTTGATGATGGACTCTGTTACACGTGTGGCAATGGCTCAACGAGAAATCGGCCTAGCTGTTGGAGAACCACCTGCAACAAGAGGGTATACCCCTTCAGTATTCGCCATATTACCGAAGCTCCTCGAGCGAACAGGGACGAATGAGCACGGTTCGATTACGGCATTTTACACAGTTTTAGTTGACGGTGACGATATGAACGAACCAATTGCTGATGCAGTTCGAGGAATACTTGATGGACATATTGTTCTCGATCGTACATTAGCGAATAAAGGGCAATATCCAGCGATTAATGTTTTAAAAAGTGTAAGCCGACTTATGAATCATATTTCAGATGACGATCACGTTAAAGCAGCAGAAAAGTTAAGGAATTTATATTACACATATAACAAATCTGAGGATTTAATTAACATCGGTGCTTACAAACGTGGGACATCAAAAGAAATTGATGAAGCCATACAATTTGAACCTTTAATCACAGAATACTTGAAGCAAGGGTATCTTGATAAAATTCATATGGATGAAAGTGTAGACCAAATCATTACGTTAGCAAATGGGAGTGCCAAATGACAGCTTATCATTATCGATTTGAAAATGTTCTGGTTGTTAGAGACCAAGAAAAAAATGAAATGGAACTTGCTTTTAAAGATTCCGTCCGCCACTTTGAAGATGTTGCGACCAAGTTATACGACATGTTGAAAAAGAAAGAAGACGTCCTTGAAAACCAACAAGAGAGAATGACAATTGGCTCAACGGTTGATGACATCCATCATTTCTCTAGATTCATCAGTGGTTTAGAACGGTCAATTGCTGATATGCAACAAAAAGTAGTACAAGCCAGATCTAAAATGAACTGGCATGAAGAAAAACTAGTTGAAAAGACCTTAGAAGTTCGCAAGTACGAAAAGATGAAAGAAAAAGATTTAGGCGCATTCAATGCCGAGCAAGATCGACAGGAAATGAATCGATTAGATGAATTATCTTCACTTACATATAGCAGGAAAGAAACTAGGTGATAAAAATGGCAAAACCAACGAAACAAACAAACAAACAAGGAACAATTGCAGTTGAATCTGAAAAAACAGGGTTTCTAAAAAAACTCCTTATGCTGTTTTTCATTCCTGTTTTATTTGGACTTGCCGTTATACTTATCATCGCCCAACTGACGAATATTAACGTTTTTGAATCCGTAACGAAGTTGACGAATGCTGAATCTGAAGAAGATGTTGAATCAGTTGAAAAAGAACAACTTGTATTTAAAGAAAAGGTTGTTACACTTCAAGCGCAAATTCAAGAAAAAGAAGCGCAAATCGTTCAACTACAAACGGAACTAGATTCTTCCTCTTCTGAAAAAGAAGGGTTGCTCATTGAACAGGAGCGTCTTCTTGAAGAGATTGCACTCTTAAAACGCCAAAAAGATGACACAAAACGAGACTTTGATGAAATAGTGGCAACCTTTGAGCAAATGTCATCCAAATCTGCTGCGCCAGTCTTAAATAATATGAGTGATGCAGAAGCACTTCGGATATTAACCAATCTAAAACCCGATATATTAGCGGGTATCTTAGAAAAAATGACACCTGAACAAGCTGCCAAATATACAGAACTGATGACTAAGCAATAAAAATCGACTCATTGAAAGGAGGTGAATAAATGAACATCGTCGCAAGCAAAGCACTACCGATTCAAGGAAACACAGCTTCAGTAAATCGTGTAAGCTCTCAAACGTTCAATTCATCGACTGCTAAAACTTCTTCAGAATCCAAGGAGAATGAAGCATTCGGAGCAATCTTTAACCAATTTTCAGTTAAACAACATTCTCAAGAAGTTAAAACGCTTTTAATGGATCACACATCTGAGAATTTAGGTGAAGTAGCCGCATTGGTAGAAGTTGAATCACTAGAGGGTTTAATGAAGTCGTTAAACTTAAATGTAGAGGCTATAGAAATTTCAGGTCCTATGACATTTGAGAAGTTAGCTAGTTTACTAGAATTAAATGAAGATGAACTAAAGTCTTCGATTGAAGAATTGTTAGGTCAAGAAGTGAAAACGAATGACTTGTGGGAATTACTTGGACAAATTGATTTACAAGCATCAACCTTTTTGAAGTCTGTGATGGAATCACTTGAGGGTGTTGGGAAAGTACCACCACAACAAACTGTAACTGTCCTTCAATTCTTAAAGGGAACTGAATTGGCTGCACCAAAGACTGATTTACTTTTAAAACAAGAGTTAGCTGTATTTAATTTAAAAGAATTGATGCAATCCTTATCATCACAACTTGAAAAATTAACGAATGCAAACTTATCTCAACAAAGTTTCTCAAAAGGACAATCATTCCAATCCCTTTCAATTAATTTTGCAAAGAGTATGACTGCTGAAGAACCAACTGAAACATCTACAGTTACTCAAACTCAAACTGCATCAAAAGTAACTGAAACGACTACTCAAACAGTAACAGTCGGGTTAAATACGCAAGTGAAAACGGAGACTGTTACGATAAACTTACCAGCTGCTAAGGCTGCACAATCAGAAGCATTAATTAAGGAATTCCAAGCGTTATTAAACCGATCACAATTTGGAAAAACCGGTGGCATGACGAAAATGTTAATCAAAATGTATCCTGAACATCTTGGAACAATCCGAGTAGAATTAGTTCAAAAAGACGGCATAATGACCGCAAGAATGCTCGCGAATACATCCCTTGGTAAAGAGATGTTAGATAGTCAACTTCATCAATTGAAGTCAGCCTTTGCTAATGCCAACGTACAAGTTGATCGTATTGATGTCACACAAGCTCTTCAAGACTCCAGCAAGAATGACAAACAACAGCAATTTGGTCAGTCGTTAAAACAACAGCAACAAGATCAAGAACAGCAAGATCAAGAAGAAACTCCGGAGCAAACTTCGTTCCGTGAATTCTTAATGGAATTGGAGGCGTAATTTTAGCTGATGAATAAAATCACAAACAACATGTATTTAGCTCAAAAGCCGGATGAACGTAAAACTGGGAACAGTCAACTTGGTAAAGATGAGTTCTTAAAAATATTAATGGCTCAATTACAAAATCAAGATCCAACAAACCCAATGAAAGACAATGAATTCATTGCTCAAATGGCTCAGTTTTCATCATTAGAACAAATGACAAACATGACTAAAGCATTTGAAAAATTCGCTTCAGGCCAGCAACAAACTCAATTAATTCAATACAACACGTTTGTTGGGAAACAAGTTAAATGGCATGAACTAACTGAAGAGTTAGACGCAGATAATAAACCAGTTGTTAATGAAGGCTTAGGATCAATCAAATCAGTTAAATTTGTTGATGGTTCAGTCGAATTTACCTTAACTGATGGGAAAGTAATTAATCCAGGAAATATCTCTGAAGTACTTTCAAGCGGCGCAACAACTAATAACTTAGTTGAAGCAAGTATGTTAATAGGTAAAACAATTGGATACACCGATGGAGAAACTGAGAAATTAGGCGAAGTCGTATCCGTTTCAAACAAAGATGGAAAAATTCAATATATTTTAGCAGATGGATCGAAAGTATCCTCTGATCAATTCTCAAGCATAAGCCAATAAGGAACGGAGATTCGCAATGGACAAATTGACTATTCAACGCGTTCCACTGCAACCAACTATTGTTCGTCAAAACTTGAGCACCAAACCGGCATTGCCACCAAAACAATCTTTCTTACAACAGTTACACATAGCCACGGATAAGCAAGAGTTGAAAGTGAGCAAGCACGCATCAGAACGACTGGCAGAGAGAAACATTCAGATTACAGATCAAGAATGGCAACGTGTCTCTGACAAAGTATTTGAAGCTCGAAAAAAAGGTGTGAAAGACTCACTTGTCTTGATGGAACAAGCTGCACTAATCGTTAGCGCTAAAAACGCAACCGTTATTACAGCAATGGATCGCATGGAAGCGAAAGACCAACTATTCACGAACATCGATGGAACGATTTTATTAAACTAATTGGCAGGACCTAGAAGAGGATGCCAACGTGCTGTGGATCGAATGAAGCAGACACATTATTTTTAGGGGGAACTAACAAATGTTACGTTCAATGTATTCAGGTATAAGCGGGTTAAAAAACTTTCAAACAAAATTAGATGTAATTGGTAACAACATTTCTAACGTAAATACTTACGGCTTCAAAAAAGGCCGTACTGTATTTAAAGATATGATCTCTCAAACTACTGCAGGGGCATCAGCATCTACAGCAACCCGTGGGGGAGTTAATCCGAAACAAGTAGGTTTGGGTTCTCAAATCGCATCAATTGATACGATTCATACGGGTGGTTCATTGCAATCAACTGGTCGAGTGTTGGACTTAGCTATATCCGGTGATGGCTTCTTCCAATTAGCAGATGGTGCTGGAGGTTCAGCTACTGCAGATCCAACTGGATATGCAACAGGAAGATTATTTTCACGAGCAGGAAATTTTTATATGGATAGTAAAGGGTTTGTTGTAAATGGTGATGGAAAATATTTAGTAGGAACTAGCGGAACTAGTAATGCTGTTGGAGCTCCAATAAAAATTCCAACTACTGCACAAAGTATGTCAATTGGTCAAGACGGTTCGGTAACATTTGTGGATGCTGCAGGAGCATTGCAAACAGCTGGTCAAATTATGCTAGTTAAGTTTCCAAATAGTGGTGGATTGACAAAGACCGGAGCTAATTACTTCGAAGAATCTCCAGCTTCAGGACAACCAACTGTTGGAGCTGCACCACTTACAGCGGGTATTGGTGGCGTCCAGTCTGGTTTCCTAGAAATGTCTAACGTTGACCTTTCAGAAGAATTCACTGAAATGATTGTGGCACAACGTGGTTTTCAAGCAAATACTCGTATCATAACAACTTCGGATGAAATCTTGCAAGAGTTAGTAAATTTAAAACGATAAATTAGATAGATAAATTCATTGTAAAGGGGGGTCGGGCCGACTCCAAGTGAGCCCGGCCCTTACCAATGATTGAATTAACTCGCCTTAATGGCAAAGCGTTTTCTTTAAACGCTTTATACATAGAAACAATTGAGTCATTTCCAGACACTACGATTACCTTAACAACAGGTAGAAAGTATGTCGCATT
>JBFIXW010000005.1:0-53857 GCA_041605715.1 Paenisporosarcina sp. | reverse complement strand
TGAGCTTCTCAGTTCGAAAAATCGCATTCTTGGTTAGAAGAATCGCCATCTCAGTTGTAATTGTATAGAAAGCACGATTTCAGAAAAAGGCTATCTAATCAGCAAATGGCTGCGTCAGTGAAACGTGCAGCCCCAATTAGCTCTGCGCCCGCTTCGCTAGGCAGGTGATTCTGTTGGTGAGTGGTCGCTCAGTTAGAGATTTGACGATCTTGGTTAAAAATTTGAGGTTCTCAGTTCGAAAAATCGCATTCTTGGTTAGAAGAATCGCCATCTCAGTTGTAATTATTCAGAGTAGCTTCTTTGATAAGGGCTTGATAATTTCATTGTGATACAAGAAAAAGGGGTTGTTCTATAAGTCATCAAATATGACTTTTAGAACAACCTCTTTAAGCCTGCAAAAATTCCTGGTGTGATGTAAAGACATACAGGATATGGTAAGATGTCGGGTGTAAATTATTTATTTTGATCGCGTCTCCATTTTCGATATTTCTTCCACCACGCCTTCCCACCTGTAGTTAATAATAAAATGACTGATAAGGAGATGCCAGCTACGGCAGTAATAAATGAAATCCATTCAAAAAAGGAATAGCCAGGAACTTTAGACCAATCCATTTTTCCTTTCCAATCTTCAATAACTAGATTCATACCATAAATTCCTGACACGACAGTAAATACTGTTAACATAAATAGAAGCATATTATGTCGTTTACTTGCCTTGTTTTCTTGTGCGCGATATAAATCTTGAAGAGTATGTTTCACTTCATCAAACAATGAATCTAAATGAAAAATCTCTCGGTAGGTCTTTGTTAATTCTTTTCCTTCTGTGCGTGCTGAAATTTCACCAAAGTAGTAGCGTGAAGAAAATAAGGAAATGAGTTCGATTAATTCTTCCACATAATCTTCGTCTTGTTCCCATTCTAATTCGCTATATTCAAAGGATAGACGAAGCAACATAATTTTATAGAAATAATGAAGCATAAGATTATAATAATGTATTCCCATAAATTGAAAAATTGGACGTTCTAACTGATGCCACTTTTTTGTGGATAATGTCACTTGTGCGTGTTCAGATGTGATGGTATAAGAATCAGGTGCCCATCGATTATGGGAATGAAGTTTTAAGTAACGTTCAATATAATCCATATTTGTAGTAGACATAAATGGGCGACCTTCTTCATTTTTCCCATCCAATTGTCCCATTCTAAATAATTGGTCGGGTTTTATTTCCTCCCCATAAGGTGCGATTAAAAAAGCTGATGCAATCATACGTTCATCTTCGAAAAAGGGCAAACTGCCAAAATAACCCGACCGTTTGTCATCATGAATGATGAATTGTTTTATCTCAGGACAAAGATAGTCAAAGACAAATTCATTTGTTGAGGTAAATACGTGATGGTCATCTTTAATGACCGCTCCTTCTTGTTCATCAATTTTTGGTTCGAGCACTCTAAAATGATTCATGAAATTTAATACTTCACTTAGTTCGTTCTCGGTCTGATTCATTTCAGTTCGAATGGTGATTAAGCCAATTCCAAAAGGACAAGCCGTAACATCGACGCTATTGACGGTAAAACGGAAAGAATCACCATGTACTTCTTGAATATAGTCTTGACCTATTTTTTTCGAAAAACGTAAAAATCCGTCATCTGAAATCGTATGAGGAAATAACTTTCTTTCAATAAAAGGGAGGAAGTATTGATCAAGTTCTTTGTTGTCAACTCGAATAGATGGACCATAAAATGCATCTTCTAGTTCTTTATTATTTAATTGGAAAAATGTATAACCTTGTGAATTTAAATGATTTCCTATCTTTTTTCGATTCTTTTCTCGATATGAAAATGGGAAAAGAAATGTCATATGAGCTTGATCAATTGGTATCGGATTTATTTTTGCTTTTTGATCCATAGTTTCACGCTCCACTCTTGTTCTTTCCTATTTGTATGTTACCATAAATGGATAAGGAGATGATGTCCTTGGGACGCACGATGCTATTATTTCTAGATCCTAAAATACGTGAATTCAAGCATAAACAAAAAGAAGTAGAAGGTGTATTTCTTCTTATTAATAAACGTGTTATCGAACGACATGAACTGGCTGACTTTTGTCATGATTGTTTTACACCATTGTCTTATCACGAAACATTTGACGCATGCTATTGTTCAAAATGTAATGCATGGCGTGAAGAAGCATGTACGGATCCTACATGTGAATATTGCGATATCCGACCTAAGCGACCATTTTAGGATTTGCTAAAGGTCTTTTTTATGTTCGTTTTTTACATGATATAATCGAAAGTAGCCATACTAGTGACGATAAACAATATTGTGATGATTTTAATTGACAGTATAAAATTGCAGTACTGAATGATTGATTTATAAAAATGAGTTTGTTATCCTTGAAAATGGATTGTCCATGAAGATAGTAGATTGGACATAATATACATCTTTGGAGGTTTTCACATGACTGAACGTATGGTAGGTAAACAAGCACCCCGATTTACAATGGATGCAGTGTTAGCAGATAAGTCTTTTGGCAAAGTAAGCTTGGAAGAAAACATGAAACAAGATAAATGGACGGTATTGTTCTTTTATCCAATGGACTTTACATTTGTTTGTCCTACAGAAATTACAGCGATGTCAGATCGTTACGATGAATTTGAAGATTTAGACGCTGAAATTATCGGTGTCTCTACAGACACAATTCACACGCATTTAGCTTGGATCAATACAGATCGACAAGAAAATGGTCTAGGTGAATTACAATACCCATTAGCGGCAGATACGAATCACTCAGTATCCCGCGACTATGGTGTTTTAATCGAAGAAGAAGGGATTGCACTTCGTGGACTATTCATCATTAATCCTGAAGGTGAAATGCAATATCAAACTGTTTTCCATAATAACATCGGCCGTGATGTAGATGAATCATTACGTGTTCTTCAAGCTCTTCAAACTGGTGGCCTTTGCCCAGCAAACTGGCGCCCAGGTCAGAAAACGCTTTAATAAGTCAAATTCAATTCCCCACGCATACGATAAGCAGTGGGGAATTTTGCACTTTTAACTCGATATGGAGGATAAGGATATGAAATTGCGTGCACCAATGCCTGAATTAACAGGTGCTACTTCTTGGATTAATGGAGAAGTAACAAAATCTCAACTTGTTGGAACGAAACCAACATTAATTCACTTTTGGTCAGTTAGCTGTGGACTTTGTAAGGAAGCAATGCCAGAAGTTAATCATTTTCGTGATCAATACAAAAAGGATTTAAATGTAATCGCAGTACACATGCCTCGTTCTGAAAAGGATATGGACTTAAAAGAAATCAAAAAAGTTGCAGCTGAACATGATATCACACAACCCATTTTTGTCGATAACGATATGACATTAACAGATGCTTTTGATAATCAATACGTACCTGCGTATTATGTATTTGATAAAGAAGGTCAATTACGACATTTCCAAGCAGGTGGAAGTGGAATGAAAATGTTAGAGAAACGCGTAAATCGTGTTCTCGACGAAACTAAAAATGCATAATCTAAAAACGTTTGAGATTCTTATCTCAGACGTTTTTTAATGGGATTTTTTACATGGACTTCTTTTTCCGAACAAGGAAAGGAGAAAATGTGGTTGATATAAATACCAAACGACACACTTCGACACGAATTGTTAGGGCGAACAAAATAAAATTTGATTAATGGAAAATATCAGTCAAAAGGGGGTGGTTATTTATTTCGGAATCCGATATATTAAATACTATGTCTTTTGCAATAGGGGGAAATGAAAATGGAAATTTTTAAAAAGTTAAAAGAATATTACTGGCCGAATAAACACTTATTCTTTTGGTCATTGTTTATGCTTTTAATCACTTTACTTATCACAGTTGCTTATCCAATCATTTTACAACAAACGATTGACCGAGTAATTACAGGAGAGCAATATGATCTTGCATGGACTCTTGCGGGTATTTTTCTTGTATTAATGGTGGTTAAAGGGATTGCGACTTATATTGGTCAATATACAGGCGATATGTTTGGAATTCGTTCTGTTTATGAGTTGCGAAATGCACTCTATGCTAAATTACAAAGATTACCTTTTAGCTACTATGATAATGCGAAAACGGGCGATCTAATGTCTCGATTAACAGCAGATGTTGAAGGATTCCGATTCTTTTTATCTTTTGGTTTTGTTGAGTTATTCCGTTTAGTATTTTTAGTTTCTGTTTCATTATGTGTTATGTTTTATTATTCGGTTTCCCTCACTTTCGTTTCAATGATGGCGATGCCTCTTTTAGTTGTAGCTGTTTTACGTTTCGACAAAAAAGTACATCCAGCTTTCCGCGGAATCCGTAAGTCATTTGGTAAATTGAATACGAATGTACAAGAAAACATTAGTGGAATTCATACAGTAAAATCTTTATCACGTGAATCATTTCAAATAAATAAATTCAACGATTCAAATAATGATTACAAAGATCGCTATTTACTTACATCTGATATATGGGCAAAATACTTCCCTGTAATGGAATTCCTCGGCAATATTAGTGTCGTATTCCTATTTGGTTATGGTGGATTCCTCGTAATGGAGGGTCAATTGCAAATAGGGGAGTTAGTTGCATTCTATAGTTTACTAGGTTATATTATTTTCCCAATTATGAACTTAGGGTTTACAGTCAATTTATTCTCCCAGTCCAAGGCTTCAGGTGAAAGATTACTTGAAGTACTTGAAGCACCTGAACCAATTCATTCGATGGAAGATGCAATTGACGGTTCTCATATGAAAGGGCAGGTAAGTTTTGAAAATGTAACCTTGCAATATCGCGAAGAGGATCAAGTTGCTCTTGATCATGTTAACTTAGAGGTTGCTGCTGGAAAACAAGTTGGTTTAATCGGAGCAACTGGATCTGGTAAAACAAGTCTTACTCAGTTATTAACTCGATTTTACGAGCCAACTGAAGGCGTCGTTAAAATTGATGGCATACCCGTTAATGAATATACGCTGCCTTCCCTGCGATCAAAAATAGGCTTCGTGTTACAAGAGTCATTCTTGTTTTCATCATCCATTAAATCGAATATTTCTTACGGATTTCCAGATGCTTCGATGGAACAAATCATTGATGCAGCGAAACGTGCAAATGCACATGATTTCATCATGGAAATGCCTAAAGGGTATGACACGATGTTAGGAGAACGTGGTCTAGGTTTATCTGGAGGACAAAAACAACGGATTGCCATTGCACGTGCATTATGTCAAAATCCGGCCATTTTAGTATTAGATGACGCAACAAGTGCAGTTGATATGAAGACAGAACTTCATATTCAAGAAGCGTTAGAGGAAGTAATGAAAGGGCGTACAACGTTCATCATTGCTCATCGAATCTCTTCGGTTAAACACGCAGATGAATTAATTGTGTTCGAGCATGGGAAAATTGTGCAACGGGGAACACACGATGAATTAATACAAGAAGAAGGGCTATATAAACGAATTTATGAAATACAATACAAAGATCAACTAGACAATGTTTACGCGTAGAAAGGCGGAATCATCATGACAAAACAAATAAATCCAAGTGTATTAAAGCGATTCCGCTACTCTACAGATGAAGCAATTGATGCTCCATTTAACTGGAACCAGCTTTCGAGATTGTTCACATATGTTAAGCCGTATTCAAAAAACTTGTTACCAAAAGCATTTATTGCCGTAACAATCACGACGTTAATCCGGTTATTGATTCCTATCTTAATTGGGGTTTACGTTATTGATCAAGCACTTACGAATAAAGATTCAGAATTTTTATCAATTCTTGTTGGTATAATTGCTGTACTTTATGTCATTAATACTGTTGCAAATCGATTTCGAATACAATGGATGAACGAATTAGGTCAAAATGTTATCTACGATTTAAGGAAGCATTTATTTACACATGTTCAATGGCTTTCGCATCGATTTTTTGACCAGCGATCAGCAGGATCCATATTAGTCCGAATTATGAATGATATTAATTCACTTCAAGAATTGTTTACAAATGGTGTCATCAATTTACTAATGGATATTTTATTACTTGCTGGTGTGTTGATTATTCTCTTTACTTTAAGTCCACCATTAGCATTAGCCGTATTAGTTATTCTGCCATTGATGTTCTTTATTTCGACGACATTGAGAAAAAACATTCGTCGTTCATGGCAAGATGTGCGAATGAAACAAGCAAAAATTAATTCACACTTAAATGAAAGTATACAAGGAATGCGCATTACTCAATCATTTACTCAAGAAGATGAAAATATGGCGTTCTTTAATGGGATTAACGAAGAGAGTTTTGAATCATGGAGAGTTGCAACGAAAAAGAACTCCATGTTCAGACCATTTGTTGAAATGACGAATGCAATTGGTTCAGTTGTCCTAATCATTTATGGTGCGTATTTAATTCAAAATGGTCAGCTGGATTTAGGAGAATTTGTTTCATTTGCGTTTTATCTAGGGATGTTTTGGGAACCTATTTCTCGCTTAGGGCAAGTGTATAACCAATTATTAATGGGGATGGCTTCTTCAGAAAGAATTTTTGAATTCTTAGACGAACAGCCATTGGTTCATGAAAAAGAAAATGCGATTTCAGTCAAACAAATTAAAGGTCGTATCGAATTTGAAAAAGTTGAATTTGGATACGAAACAGACAGATTAGCTCTTAAAGGAATATCAATCGACATGAAAGCTGGGGAGACCGTTGCATTAGTAGGTCACACTGGTTCAGGTAAAACAACGATTGCGAACTTAGTCGCACGATTCTATGATCCATTTAGTGGTGTGGTTAAGATGGATGGTACTGATATTCGTGACCTTTCCTTAAGTTCACTCAGAGAACAAATTAGTATTGTCTTACAAGAGACATTCATTTTTTCTGGTACGATCATGGAAAACATTCGGTTTGGAAATCCACATGCTTCTGATGAAGAAGTCATTAAAGCAGCAGAAGCTGTAGGGGCTAATCGATTCATCGAGCGATTGTCGAACAGTTATGAAACGGAAGTTGAAGAGCGTGGGAATATTTTATCTGTAGGAGAACGTCAATTGCTTTCGTTTGCACGTGCTTTATTAGCAGATCCACGGATAATTATTTTAGATGAAGCAACCGCTTCAATCGATACTGAAACTGAACTTCAAATTCAAGAAGCTTTACGAACATTGCTGAAAAATCGTACAGCGATTATGATCGCTCACAGATTATCTACGATTCGTGAAGCAGATCAAATCATTGTGTTAGAACATGGTCAAGTATTAGAATCAGGCAATCATGATTCCCTTATGACGGAAAAAGGTCATTATCATCAATTAGTGATGTCTCAATTTTCAACAGATGTAAATTGAGTTTGAGTGCTTGAAATAGTTGTGGTACACTATGCTCATTCGTTAAGTACGGAGGTTGAAAGATGAAAAAAGAATTCGTAGTAATTGGCCTCGGTCGATTTGGTGGGAGCATCGTAAGAGAACTTATTGAACAAGGCGCAGATGTTATGGCTATTGATAAGTTCTCAGATCGAGTAGATGAGTTTGCATCGATTGCGACTCAAGCAATTGTAGCGGATACAACGGATGAATCAGTTTTAAAATCACTAGGTATCCGTAATTTCGAACATGTAATTGTGGCGATTGGAGAAGACATTCAATCCAGTATTTTAACCACTTTAATGTTGAAAGAAATTGGTGTAAATAAAATAACTGTAAAAGCTCAAAATGATTACCACGAAAAAGTTTTACGTAAAATAGGTGCGGATCAAGTTGTACACCCTGAGCGTGATATGGGCATTCGAATTGCCAATCATATGATTTCAAATAATGTACTAGATTATCTAGAATTATCAGATGAGCATTCGATTATGGAGATTATTGCAAATGAATTTTTAGCCGGCTCGACCTTAATTGATCTTGATATCCGAGCTAATTACGGAATTAATATCGTGGCTATAAAGCGTGGGACAGAAATATTAGTGTCACCGCAAGCTACTGAAGAGATACTTTTAAATGATATATTAATTGTTATTGGTGCCGATTCAGATATAATCCGCTTTGAAAAGAAAGCAATGCATTAAATGAGAGAGAGCCGCATGCTCTCTTTTTTTGATAGGGGAAAAAGAGAAAGAAAAATTCGTAGTCATCATCTTTATTTATCATCTATTAAAAAACCACAGCTAACACCAAATTAGGTGTAAGCTGTGGTTTTAAAGTTTGATTTACACTTCCATTATGACTGGCAAAATCATTGGACGGCGTTTTGTTTTTTCATATAAGTAGGGACCAAGTACATCTGTAATCTCATTTTTCAATTCAGACCAAGGAGTTGCCTTTGATTGAATTGTTTTTTGTAAATGACGATTTAGCATATGTTGTGCTTCATTAATCATGGCACCAGATTCCCTCATATAAACAAAACCTCTTGAGATAATGTCTGGTCCAGAAACGATTTTTTGTCGTTCTTGATCGGTACTAATGACAACAATGACCAGTCCTTCTTCAGAAAGAATTCGACGATCTCTTAAAACAATATTCCCGATATCCCCAATTCCGCTACCGTCAATGTATACATCACCTGATGGAATTCGACCCGCAACAGCAGCTTCATTTTGGCTAAGTGCTAATACGTCTCCGTTTTCCATGATAAATGTATTTTCAGGTTTCACGTCACAATCAATTGCAAGTTCAGTATGAATTTTTAACATACGATACTCACCATGAATTGGCATGAAGAATTTAGGTTTCATTAAACGAAGCATTAGTTTTTGTTCTTCTTGAGAACCATGTCCAGATGTATGAATATTGCTTAATGGACCATGAATAACGTCTGCACCAGCTCGAGTTAATAGATTAATTGTACGATTTACGCTGCTACGATTCCCTGGTATAGGGGATGATGAAAAGATGACCGTATCAGCAGGTTGGATTTGAATTTGACGATGTGTTCCATTAGCAATACGAGATAACGCAGCCATTGGTTCACCTTGGCTACCGGTACATAAAATCATGACTTCATTTGCAGGTAAACGATTTAAAGTTTGTGTATCAACAAACGTTTCGTTTGGAGCATTTATGTAGCCTAGTTCTCGACCAATATTAATCGCATTGTCCATGCTTCGACCAAATACAGCAATTTTACGGCCATGCTCAATTGCTGACTCAACGACTTGTTGAACTCGGTAAATATTTGATGAGAATGTAGCGAAAATAATACGTCCATCTACTTTACGAAAAATTTCAGATAAGCTTTCGCCGACTTTTCGTTCTGACATTGTGAAGTTTGGTACTTCAGCATTTGTACTGTCAGAAAGTAAACAAAGGACGCCATCTTTTCCGATTTCAGCCATTTTCGTTAAGTTTGCTGGTTCACCAACAGGTGTAAAGTCGAATTTGAAATCTCCTGTGTGAACAATATTACCTGGAGGAGTTTTTACAACAATTCCATATGCATCTGGAATACTATGAGTTGTTCTAAAGAAGCTCACAGAAGTTTTACGGAATTTAATCACTTCGTCTTCAGTAATGACATGCATTTTCGTCGTACGAAGTAGACCATGTTCCTCGAGTTTGTTACGCAATAATCCTAAAGCTAGTTTGCCGCCGTAAACAGGAACATTTAATTGTTTCAGCAAATAAGGAATACCACCGATATGATCTTCGTGACCATGTGTAATAAACAAACCTTTAATCTTGTCTACATTCTTCACAAGGTACGTGTAATCCGGAATGACATAGTCAATTCCAAGTAAATCATCTTCAGGGAATTTAATACCTGCATCAATTAAAATTATTTCATCTTGAAATTGCACACCATAAGTGTTTTTACCGATTTCGCTCAGTCCGCCGAGTGCGAAAACAGCCGCTTGATCATTCTTTACAAATTTCATGTGGTTATACTTTCTCCACGTTAAAGTTTGCTGCAGCTTGTTCGTACTCTAAATGGTTCCCTTCAAGTAACTGAACAAATTCAATGTTATACTTGCGATCTTTAAGCGCATAGCGAACTGCTCGCTCTGAATCTGCTTCCATATAAAGGCTTTGTGTGTTTTCGCGAACTGGCACTTCAAGCACATTTTCTTGATAATAAACTTTGTAGATCATGTTTCGCTCTCCTTTTTCACGTTCAAAATAAAATCATTCTCTTTATATTATCATGTTGCTCTTTTAAAATAAAGAAAAGCCCTACTATAAATAGTAGGGCATAAAATTAAGCAATCGTCTTTTTACCGAGTATGCCGCCCAGCCGTCTTAATAATTTCTTTTTTAGACGCTTTAACATGGCAAATCACTCCTCATACCTCATTATACGATTAATTGCAAGTATTGTAAAGGATGTCCGACTAATTAACAGAATATTCATTCGAAAGGAAGATTAATTAAAATGAAGAAAATATGTTTCTTTGATATTGATGGAACTTTATATAATACAGACAAAAAATTACCTGAAAGTGCTAAGAAAGCCGTTCTAGAAGCTCGTGAGAATGGACATGAAATTATTATTTCAACAGGTAGAGCACCATTTATGATTAAAGCCGTTTTAGAAGAGTTACACATTGATTCGTATATTTGTTTCAACGGTCAATATATTGTATATAAAAACGAAATCGTTCATCAAGAAGCGTTAAACGCTGAAGCACTTAATCAAGTAACAGAATTTGCTCAAACTAACAATCACCCACTCGTGTACATGAATGCAGAAAAGATGATTTCATCATTACCGTATCATCCTCATGTGGAGGAAAGCATACAAAGTCTAAAGTTTCCTCATCCACAACATGAAGAGCATTTTCATAAGAATGAACATATTTATCAAGCTTTAGTTTTTTGTTTAGAGAATGAAGAAGGTAAGTATCATCATGAGTTTCCGGAATTTAAGTTTGTAAGATGGCATCGTGTGTCAGTAGACATATTGCCCAAAGGTGCTTCTAAAGCCAAAGCCATCCATTTGTTAATTGAAAAATTTGGGTTAGTATTAGATGAAACCATCGCTTTTGGTGATGGGTTAAATGATATTGAGATGTTAGAAGCCGTTGGATTTAGTGTTGCCATGGGAAATGCTCATGAAGAAGCACTTGAAAGGGCAAGTTATGTAACGGGACATGTAGATGAAGATGGATTAGCTGATGCAATGCGGTATTTAAATCTTATTAAATAAAGTCATAGAAAAAACCAACAATATCTGAAATCGATATTGTTGGTTTTTCCTATTAATCTTCTTTCGCATTGCGTTCAAACGGGGTCGAATTTGGAATTTCTGCAAAAGGGTCGGTTGGGTTGATCCGATCATAGAACATGATTCCATTCAAATGATCCAATTCATGTTGGAATGCAATGGCAGGTAATCCTTTTAAACGCATTTTAAATGGACTTCCATCCGGATAATATCCTTTTACAGTGATGCGCGCGTACCTAGGGACATAGCCTTCGATAACGCGATCTACACTTAAACATCCCTCTCCAGTAGTTAAATATGTTTGTTCTACTGAATGACTTACAATTTTCGGGTTAATGGCAACGAAAGTAATTGGGTCTTCTTCACTTTCGATATGAAGTGCAAACATCCTTTTCGAATGGTTAACTTGCGGTGCAGCAATTCCGATGCCTGGTCGCAAATCATACCTTTCCATCATTTCGTCATCTTGACTGTTGATGACATAATCTAATAAATCTTTTGCTAATTTTGTATCCTCTTCATTCAGTGGCAAATTGACTTCGTCAGCTTTTATGCGAAGTGAAGGATGTCCTTCACGAACGATATCTTTCATTAAAAACATGATGGTCTTCCTTTCTACAATACAAATTCTATATTAAGTATACCGAAGGAACCCTAAAGTGGAAATAAAAAGGACGACTTTTGGTCAGTTGAATTTTTGAGCGTGAACGTCTATAGTATAAAAAGGTTTAGGAGGTAGAGATATGAAAAAAGGATTATTTGGGTTAGTACTAAGTTCAACAATTGTGTTATCAGGCTGTACATTCGGGTCTTCTGCTCACGAACATTTGTCAGAAGCATTATCTACTATTTTTGAAGAAGAAAAAGGATATCGTGAGGCACAAAAAGAATTAGCTTCTTTAGAGAAAAAAGAACAAGAAACTTTTAATGAAGTGATGGCTTTAACGCAAGAAGATACTGAAAAGGTGAAAACATTAGTGTCTGAGTTAAACGATTCTGTTGAACAACGCTTGGCTTTGTTAGAAGAAGAAAAGCAATCCATGAAGAATGCTGAAGAAAAAGTTTCTGCTGTTGAAGATGTGGCAAGCGAAGTAAAAGATAAAAAGTCAAAAACTTCTATTAAAGAGTTAGATAAGGCATTGGACGATCGCTATGCTGCTCATGAAAAAGTTTCAAAAGAATACGAAGCTTTAACTGAAAAACAGACTGTCTTGTATGAAATGTTATTAAATGATGAAACGAAACAAGAAGATCTACAAAAACAAGTTGTTGAAGTAAATACTCAAAATGAGAAAGTACAAGAAGCGATACAAACATTTAATGACTCCACAATTGCGATAAATGAATTAAAATCAAATGTATATAGTACACTTTCTAGTGAAAAATAAAACGATCTCTTCGGAGGTCGTTTTTTCTGTGCTATAAAAGGAGTTGTGAAAAAGAACTGTCGTATAATACAGATAGTGTTTTCGAGTGGTACAGTTTGTTGTAAATTGAATATTGAATAATTAATGATTTGTTTACAATGCAGAGTTTGCAATGATTGACCCCGAAAATAAAGTTAAGTATACTATGGGAGAATGCTTATTGTATCACTTGTTTTTTAATGATTTTTTAATACAGTTCTAAAAGGAGAGGTGTTAATATGGCAGCAAAAAATGCCAAGCAAATGGGACCAGTTGAAACCCTTCAAGCGATTGAAGAAAAGTTTGTTATGTTCCAGATTTTAAATGAAGAAGGCGAAATTGTTAATAAAGACGCAGATCCAAATTTATCAGATGAAGAATTAGTAGAATTAATGAAACGTATGGTTTATACACGTATTTTAGACCAACGTTCAATCTCTCTAAATCGTCAAGGCCGTTTAGGGTTTTATGCGCCAACTGCTGGACAAGAAGCTTCTCAATTAGCTTCTCACTATGCACTTGAAAAAGAAGACTTTATCCTTCCTGGGTACCGTGATGTTCCGCAAATGATTTGGCATGGTCTGCCATTATCACAAGCTTTCTTATTTTCGCGTGGACACTTTATGGGGAACCAAATCCCTGAAGATGTAAAAGTATTCCCACCACAAATCATCATTGGCGCTCAAATTGTTCAAGCTGCTGGTGTTGCATTAGGAATGCAAAAACGTGGTAAAAAATCTGTAGCGGTAACGTACACTGGTGACGGTGGTTCTTCGCAAGGTGATTTCTATGAAGGAATTAACTTTGCTGGAGCGTTCCGTTCACCTGCAATCTTCATCGTGCAAAATAACCAATATGCGATTTCAACACCTCGCGAACTTCAAACTGCTGCGAAAACAATCGCACAAAAAGGTATTGCCGCTGGAATTCCTAGTATTTTAGTTGATGGTATGGATCCACTTGCTGTATACGTGGCAACTCGTGACGCTCGTGAGCGTGCTGTCAATGGGGAAGGCCCAACGTTAATCGAAACATTATGTTACCGATATGGACCACATACAATGGCTGGAGATGACCCAACAAGATACCGTACTTCTGAGACGGATTCTGAGTGGGAGAAGAAAGATCCATTGGTTCGTTTCCGTACTTATTTGGAAGCGAAAGATCTTTGGAATGAAGAAAAAGAAAACGAAGTAATCGAGCAAGCAAAAGAAGAAATTAAAGATGCTATTAAAACAGCAGATGCTGCTCCAAAACAAAAAGTGACGGATTTAATGGAAATTATGTATGGTGATGAAATGCCATTTAACTTAAAAGAACAATACGAACTTTACAAAGAGAAGGAGTCGAAGTAACCGATGGCACAAATGACGATGATTCAAGCAATTACGGACGCACTCCGTACAGAGCTTAAAAATGATGAAAACGTCCTCGTCTTCGGTGAAGACGTAGGTAATAACGGAGGAGTATTCCGTGCAACTGAAGGTTTACAAAAAGAATTTGGGGAAGATCGCGTATTTGATACGCCTCTAGCAGAATCAGGTATTGGTGGATTAGCTGTT
This sequence comes from Paenisporosarcina sp., assembly GCA_041605715.1. Classification (GTDB taxonomy): domain Bacteria; phylum Bacillota; class Bacilli; order Bacillales_A; family Planococcaceae; genus Paenisporosarcina. The sequence continues at coordinate 39,713 of JBFIXW010000005.1, read as the reverse complement.
GGTCTTTCATTAGAAGGATTCCGTCCTGTTCCAGAAATTCAATTCTTCGGATTTGTTTATGAAGTAATGGATTCGATTAGTGGACAATTAGCACGTATGCGTTTCCGCAGTGGTGGTAAGTACCATGCACCTGTTACGATTCGTTCACCTTTTGGTGGTGGTGTACATACACCTGAAATGCATGCTGATAGCCTTGAAGGTTTAATGGCTGCTCAACCTGGTTTAAAAGTAGTTATTCCTTCATCACCATATGACGCAAAAGGTTTGTTAATTTCGTCTATTCGTGATAATGATCCAGTTATTTTCCTTGAGCACATGAAATTATACCGTTCATTCCGTGAAGATGTTCCGGAAGAAGAGTATACAATTCCTTTAGGGGAAGCTGCCATTAAACGTGAAGGAACAGACCTATCGATCATCACTTACGGTGCAATGGTTCATGATAGTCTTAAAGCAGCAGAAGAACTTGAAAAAGAAGGTTTCTCTGTTGAAGTAATCGATTTAAGAACAGTTCAACCATTAGATATAAAAACAATTATTGCCTCTGTTGAAAAAACAGGTCGTGCAATTGTGGTTCAAGAAGCACAAAAACAAGCTGGTATTGCTGCAAACGTAGTATCTGAAATTAATGAACGTGCTATTTTAAGTTTAGAAGCACCAGTTTTACGTGTAACAGCTCCAGATACAATCTTCCCGTTCTCTCAAGCAGAAACGGTTTGGTTACCAAATTCGAAAGATATTGTATTTACTGCTAAAAAAGTTTTAACGTTCTAATAAACACTCACAAAAGAAAGGGTGAATTAAATGGCTTTTGAATTTCGTTTACCGGATATCGGTGAAGGCATACACGAAGGTGAAATCGTCAAGTGGTTTGTAAAAGCGGGCGATACCATAGGCGAGGACGACATTTTATGTGAAGTCCAAAATGACAAAGCGGTTGTTGAAATTCCATCACCAGTTGCTGGTAAAGTGGAAGAAGTTCTTGTTGAAGAAGGAACGGTAGCAACAGTTGGTCAAACATTGATTCGAATTGATGCTCCTGGTTATGAAGACCTTAAATTTAAAGGTGACCATGAAGATGAGCCAAAAGCAGATACAAAAACTGAAGCTCAAGTTCAAGCAACAGCTGAAGCAGGTCAAGATGTAGATAAACAAGAAACAAAAGAAGAACCGAAAAAAGATTCAAAAGAACAAGAACCAACTGCAGCAACAAAAGCTGCTGCTAAAACTGAACAAACAACTTCAAAACAAGAGAAAGATCCTAATGGCCGTGTGATTGCAATGCCGTCAGTTCGTAAATTTGCTCGTGATAGTGAAGTCGAAATTTCTCAGGTAAATGGTTCAGGAAAAAATGGACGAGTGATGAAAGAGGATATAGAAGCGTTCATGACTGGCGGACAAGCTGAGTCTTCTACTGAAGCAGAACAACAATCTACAGAAACTAAAGATGCTGCTCAAGAAGAAAACGCAGGCAAAGAAACAAAAGTTGCTGCACCTGTACTTGAAGGCGAATTCCCTGAAACACGTGAAAAAATGTCTGGGATGCGTAAAGCAATTGCAAAAGCAATGGTTCATTCTAAACATACAGCTCCACACGTAACGTTAATGGACGAAGTCGATGTAACTGAATTAGTGGCTCATCGTAAGAAGTTCAAAGAGTTAGCGCTTGAGAAAAATGTTAAATTGACGTACTTACCTTATGTTGTTAAGGCTTTAGTTAGTACATTACGTGATTTTCCTGACTTTAACCGTTCATTAGACGATGAAGCGGGAGAAATTATTCAGAAGCATTACTTTAACATTGGTATTGCAGCTGATACGGAAAAAGGATTGCTTGTTCCAGTTATTAAACATGCGGATCGTAAATCTGTATTTGCAATTTCAGATGAAATTAATACACTTGCTGGAAAAGCACGTGATGGCAAATTATCACCTTCAGAAATGAAAGGTGCTTCATGTTCAATCACGAACATCGGTTCAGCAGGTGGTCAATGGTTTACACCAGTTATCAATCATCCTGAGGTAGCTATATTAGGTATTGGACGTATTGCTGAAAAACCAGTAATTAAAAATGGTGAAATTGTAGCAGCTCCTGTGTTAGCATTATCATTGAGCTTTGATCATCGAATGATCGACGGAGCGACTGCTCAGCATGCTTTAAATAACATTAAACGTTTGCTTAGCAATCCAGAACTTTTATTAATGGAGGCGTAAAACTATGGTAGTTGGAGATTTCCCGATTGAAACAGATACGCTCGTCATTGGGTCAGGCCCTGGCGGATATGTTGCGGCAATCCGCGCAGCACAAACAGGACAAAAAGTTATAATTGTTGAAAAAGAACATATAGGTGGAGTTTGTTTAAATGTAGGATGTATTCCTTCAAAAGCGTTGATTTCAGTAGGTCACCGTTTTGAACATGCTAAACACTCTGATGATATGGGTATTACTGCAACAGACGTAAAAATCGACTTCTCTAAAGCGCAAGCTTTCAAAGACAGTGTTGTTAAGAAATTAACAGGCGGTGTTGAAGGCTTACTAAAAGGGAATAAAGTTGAAATGGTAATGGGTGAAGCTTACTTTGTAGATGCGAACACAGTTCGTGTTATGGACGAAAACTCTGCTCAGACGTATAAATTTAAACATGCGATTATTGCGACTGGCTCTCGTCCAGTTGAAATTCCATCATTCAAGTTTACTAAGCGTGTATTAAGTTCGACAGGGGCTTTGGCTCTTGAAGAGATTCCAGGTAAATTAGTAGTTATCGGTGGAGGTTATATCGGAACGGAATTAGGAACTGCTTTTGCAAACCTAGGTTCTGAAGTAACAATTATCGAAGGTGCCGACGATATTTTAGCTGGATTCGAAAAACAAATGACTCAAATCGTTAAAAAAGGCTTGAAGAAAAAAGGTGTTAACGTTGTTCTTAAAGCATCAGCAAAAGGCGTTGAAGAAACTGATTCAGGCGTAACGGTTACTTATGAAGCAGGCGGCGAAGAGCAAAAAGTTGAAGCTGATTATGTGTTAGTAACTGTTGGTCGTCGTCCAAACACTGACGAAATGGGCCTTGAAGAAATCGGCGTGAAGATGGGTGAACGTGGGTTGATCGAAGTCGACAAACAAGTTCGCACAAGCGTCGAAAACATCTTCGCAATTGGTGATGTTGTTTCAGGACCTCAGTTAGCTCACAAAGCTTCTTACGAAGGTAAAGTAGCAGCTGAAGTTATTGCTGGTCAAACATCTGTTGTGGATTACTTAGCAATCCCGGCTGTGTGTTTCACAGATCCTGAATTAGCAACAGTTGGCTTAAGCGAAGAGCAAGCTAAAAAAGAAGGCTTTGAAGTAACGGCTGGGAAATTCCCATTCGGTGCAAATGGTCGTGCTTTAGCATTAAATGCAACAGATGGTTTTGTGAAACTAGTTTCACGTAAATCTGACGGTTTATTGTTAGGTGCTCAAATCGTTGGTCAGGGTGCTTCAGACATGATTGCTGAACTTGGTTTAGCAATTGAAGCGGGAATGACTGTAGAAGATATCGCTATGACGATTCATGCACATCCGACATTGGGAGAAATCTCAATGGAAGCTGCTGAAGTAGTTATGGGACATCCAATTCATATCTTATCTAAATAATAGTTCTAGCCGCACAGTTCTAAATGAGCTGTGCGGCTTTTTTGTATTTTATGGGTGATGTTTTAAGGGATTATCCTGGAAAATTACGGGATTAGATTGAAAGTTTACGGGATTAGGTGAAAAAATTACGGGTTTAGCAAGCAATTTTACGGGGTTAGGAAATCCATATTTGTTAAATTGTAGAATCATATAAAATGTTGATTTCCATTGCTGCGGACGCTTTCCGAAGGAGGTGAACAGGAAGTTGGTTTCAAAGACGTTGCCACAGGACGTGGCGTTTTTAATCTTTGTTCTACCCGTAGGCCGCTTCCCACGCGATGCTCAGTCCAGGGTCTTTAGTTCGTGCTGATTCCGCTGGAGTCACCGCCTCCATTTCAATTAACTAAACCACTGCAAATATATATAATGATTTGCATTTAAATAAACATAATGTACATCAGAATTAACATTTCTAATAAAGTGGTCGGCTATTTTTAAAGACTCCTGCGAAAGCACCAGCAGAGCTGAGGAAGATAGCGTTTCGTCGTTGGAAAGCGAAAAAAACAGTTCGACCGACTTCTTTTCTATCAAGTGCAATAGACAAGAAGTCGAATATACTAACCTATAATTTTTTTTCTTTATTCAATTCATACCTATATGCGTCTAAAGTATACTAGCATAAGATTTGTAGGACATGATAAAATGTCATCAAGGAAAGGGTAAATGGTGATACAACATGAAAAACACAAAATGGATTGCATTGGCTGCGATGGCTTTAATGTTAAGTGCTTGTGGCGAAGAAGAAACTAAACTGGTTTCGCAGCCTCAAGAAGATCTAGTAGAAAAAGAAAATGAGGTTGTGAAAGAAGAAGTTGCAGAGAAGGAAGAAGATGTTGAGGAAGAAGTAATCGAAGAGGATGCTAAACCTCAATATGAGATCAATGAAGCAAACTGGACAGTCAAACCGATTGCAGACGCTCCTTCAAAAGTAGTTTTATTAACAATTGATGATGCACCAGATAAGAAATCAATAGAGATGGCTAAAACGTTAAAAAGCTTAAATGCACCTGCCATTTTCTTTATTAATGGGCATTTTATTGATACGGATGAAGAAAAAGCCGTATTAAAGGAAATTCATGAAATGGGATTTGAAATAGGCAATCACACACAAACACATGCAAACTTAAAACAATTATCTGAAGAAGAGCAACGAGCGGAAATTATGCAAGTCAGTGATTCAATTGAATCTATTATCGGAGAAAGACCAAAGTTTTTCCGAGCACCTTTTGGAGTTAATACTGATTTTAGTAGGGCTCTTGTAAAAGAACAAGGAATGTTATTAATGAATTGGACATATGGCTACGATTGGGAATCGAATTATCAAGATGCCAATGCATTAGCTGATATTATGGTGAACACAGAATTCTTAACTGATGGAGCAAATTTACTGATGCATGACCGAATTTGGACTGCGGCTGCATTAACCGATATCGTCGAAGGTCTGCGTGCAAAAGGTTATGAAATGGTTGATCCAACCACTATAAAAGGTGTAACGACAGAGTGAATTCAAAAAAATCTTCCAAGCCAATAACTGGCAGGAAGATTTTTTTGTTATTAATAAAATGCTTTATGTTCTTTAATGACACGAATGTACTTGAGCTCATCGTCTTCTGGTCCTTGAACAGGTAGACCCGCTTCGACGTTCATGTGAATATACGCAATGTTTTCTTCTGTAATTATTTCCCCGGGAATAAAAATTGGAATCCCTGGAGGATAGACCATAATGAATTCAGCTGAAATGCGTCCTGCAGCCTCTGAGAAGGGTACAATTTCTGTAGTAGCATAGAATGCATCTCGTGGTGTCATAGCCAATTTAGGGATATCTGGTATCGTTACAAAAGGTTCTACGACAGCCGCTTCCGTTTCTAAAGATTTTGCCATTCGATCAAGTGCGTTAATAAGTAAATTTAATTCTTTTGAAGTATCTCCGATCGTTACGATACACAATATATTATATAAATCGGAAAGCTCTACTTCGATATTCGCTTTTTCACGTAACCACTCTTCCGCTTGGTGACCTGTGATCCCTAAATTCTTCACACTTATAAGCAATTTAGTAGGATCGAAGTCATAAGTTGCTGAAGTTCGTAAAATTTCCTCTCCCACACAAGTTAGATGAGGAATTTTATTGATTCGTTGTCTAGCGTCTTGAGCTAATCGAATAGCTTCACCGATTAAATCATGACCGTGAACAGCTAATTGTCTTCTTGCTGTATCCAGTGAAGCGAGTATAGGATAAGAAGTAGAAGTTGTCGTTAGCATGGATAAGATCGACTGAACTCGCTTTGCAGAGACACGGCCTTCACGTACGTTTAATACGGAACTTTGTGTCATGGATCCACCAAGCTTGTGAACTGAAGTTGCAGCCATATCAGCACCAGCGGCCATTGCTGACACAGGCAAGTCTTCATGGAAATGAATATGAACACCATGAGCTTCATCTACCAAAACAGGAATATTACGCTGATGAGATATTTCTACAATACGACTTAAGTCTGCAGCAAATCCAAAATACGTAGGATTTATAACAAGCACAGCTTTAGCATCAGAGTTCGCTTCTAATGCTTTTTCAACTGACTCTGCTGAAATCCCGTGAGAAATTCCAAGGTCTGGATCGACTTCTGGGTGAATAAAAACAGGAACCGCACCGGCAAAAACGATTGCGGACATAATTGATTTATGAACGTTACGAGGAACTAGAATTTTATCTCCAGGTCCACAAACACTTAAAATCATTGTCATAATGGCACCACTTGTTCCTTGTACAGAAAAGAATGTATAATCAGCACCAAAGGCTTTTGCAGCTAATTCTTGTGCAAGTTTTATAGCTCCTTTTGGAGAATGTAAATCGTCTAATGGTGCAATGTTAATCAAATCGATTGATAATACGTTATCTCCAACAAACTCTCGGAATGCTGGATCAACACCGCTTCCTTTTTTGTGACCTGGAATATGAAATTGAATGGGATGTCTATTTCTGTGCTTAAGTAAAGCGTCGAATAGAGGGGTTTCTAGTTGTGACAACTGATCATCCACCTTACCTTTCCTAATATGATTTATTAAGCTAATTATTCGAGAATCCATGGTACGAGCAAAGATGACATGTTGGTTAAAGTAAACAGCCATTTTATTAATTGAAAAACAAGTGAATTATAGCATTATGATTGACGTATTACTATTCTTTTTAACGGGAATTGTAAATATAAAACGAATACATGCAATTAGAATTTTAGGAGGTTTGCAATTTGGAATGGAAAACTAGAATTACAGACTTACTTCAAATTCAATACCCTATTATTCAAGGTGGTCTTGCTTATTTGGCTTATGCAGACTTAGCAGCAGCGGTTTCTAATGCTGGAGGTTTAGGTCAAATAACGGCAATGAGTTTAGAATCACCTGAAGCTCTGAGAGAAGAGATTCGAAAAGTAAGAAAGCTGACGAATCGTCCATTCGGTGTCAATTTTGCCATTGGAGATCAGGGTAGACCTTTTTCTCATTTGTTAGAAGTGGCAATTGAAGAGAATGTTCCCGTCGTTTCGATGACGGGAGGAAATCCTACACCAATATTTGACCAACTAAAGGACACCACTATTAAAAAACTAGTATTAGTTGCCGCTACACGCCAAGCTCAAAAAGCTGAGGAATTAGGGGCAGACGCCGTCATGGTTGTTGGACAAGAAGGTGGCGGTCATTTAGGTCGCGATGATGTAGGAACCATGGTATTAGTGCCGAAAGTTGTTGATGCGGTGAAAATCCCAGTAATTGCCTCTGGTGGGATCGGAGACGGTCGAGGGTGGATGGCTGCACATGCACTTGGGGCGGAAGGGGTTGAAATGGGGACCAGATTTATTGCGACTAAGGAATGTGTCCATGCTTCAGACGTTTATAAACTTGCATTGATTGAAGGGTCTGAAACGAGTACCACAGTTATTAAACGTTCCATTGGTGCTCCGGCAAGAGCTTTAATCAACCCTTGGACAACCGCGATTCGAGAAATTGAGTCTACAACACCAACATATGGAGCGTTAAAATCGTACATAAGTGGAGAGGCTAATAAACAATATATCTATCATGGGAAAAATGACCGAGGGTTTGGATGGGCTGGTCAGGTGACCGGTTTAATTGACGATGTGCCAACTGTGGAAGAATTATTTTCACGAATGATTTCACAAGCAGAAGCAATCCGCGTAAAATGGCTATAAAGAAAGGGTGATCATATGAGTTATTCTTATCCGTTTTCAAAAGATTGGTCTACAACAGAAATCGTTGAAGTTGTACAATTTTTTGAAGCAATCGAAAACGCCTATGAAAATGGAATTAAACGTGAGGAATTAATGATGAAATATCGTCGATTTAAAGACATTGTTCCATCAATGGCAGAAGAGAAAACCTACTTTAGAGAATTTGAAAAAGAAAGTGGTTATGTGTGCTATCCAATCATAAAAAAAATGAAGGAAACAACAACTGGTGCAATAATAAAAGGAGCGGGGAAATAATCCCGCTCCTTCTTAATTTTATTAATTTGTCATCAATTTATAGATAGGCAACAGTGCCTCAAATGTTTCATCAGCATAAGCTTCAAATTCCTCTGCAGACATTTTAACTGCTTCTTCTCTAAGTAAATGCCGTCCCACTAAAAATTCAGCTTTTTTAACATCCTTTAATCGAACAAGTAAGGATTCCAAATCTTCTTTGAATGCTGTTTTTAACGGAATCGCATTCGGCGACATATGGTCACCCGAAATAATGAAATCCGCTGGTAGTTTCTTCATAAGGCTCTTCTTCTTTAATAATTTCTCCGCTATCGCAACTTTGTTTGGTACTTCATAAATAACTGCTAGAACTACAAAGACATGTGATCCCCATAACCCAATTTGAAAATGTGGGAGGGCTTTGTATCCTCGTTTGTAAGGAGCGAATGCAACCCATGAATCTTTTGGAGGGTTTACAGACCGACGCGCATGTTTTGCTACATGTGGGAAAAATTCATCCCCGGTTTTGCTCGAAAAAAAAGTCGCATAATGCGTTCCAAAACTTTCAAATTTCGGACGGACTTTTTCAATTAATCCTTGCATACGATGTTCTAATCCATCTATTTCAAACACTTCAAAATCGGTGTTTTCCCATGCTGTTTTCAAAAATATTTTCCTCCTTTGCAATTCCTACGTTTAGTTTAATAAAAATATGGGAAAAAATCATGTAAGTAAGCTTTTTGAAGTTGACAAAAAAATTTTACTACCATAAAGTATATAAAACATTCTGAATATTCCGATAAAAAAGAAAAGGGGTGTATGACCATGAAACAAGTTGTCCATATCGTTCGTAAAGAAGATGTAGAGAGAAAGTTAATCAATGGATTGAAGTTAGAACTCGACTATGAACTTGCCTCTTTATTCGATGCAATGCAAATGAAAAATGACGCGGAAATGCTTAAAAGCAAAAACCGTCTGGCTGAGATTCATCAGGAGTTGGAGGCATTGCATGCATTACGATAAAAAGTATACTGCCACTTATACGTAAATGCACCTGAACGTCGAATCTGACAACAGGTGCTTTTTTTGTTTATAATACAAATACAGATAGAAAGGCGGTAGAATCAGTGGATATAATTAAACTTGATCGTGATGCTAAAAACTTGTTAAAAGAAGCAGGGAATCGAATTCGAACCTCCTTTTCCAGTGAACTTTCAATTGAGTCTAAAGCGGATGCGAATGACTTGGTTACAAACATAGATAAAGACATCGAACTGTTTTTTATTAGCCAAATAAATGCTGCCTATCCTAGTCATTTGATTTTAGGGGAAGAAGGTTTCGGAAATCAACTTGACCATTTAGAAGGAATCGTTTGGATGCTCGATCCGATTGATGGAACTATGAATTTTATTCATCAAAAGAGAAACTTCGCTATTTCCTTAGGTATTTATAAAGATGGAGAAGGTATTCTTGGCTATATTTATGATGTTGTATTAGATGAATTGTATAGTGCACATAAGGGACATGGAGCATTTCTTAACGATGAACGTATTCCGTTCTTAAAAGAGACAAGCATTCAAGAAGCAATCATTGGCATGAATGCAAGTTGGGTCGTACCAAATAGACATATCGAAAATGACGGGTTAATTCAATTAGTTCGTGATGTGAGAGGTATTAGATCTTATGGTTCAGCAGCGTTGGAATTGGCATATGTGGCGACAGGAAGAATTGATGCCTATATGTCAATGAGGCTATCACCTTGGGATGTTGCGGGAGGAATGGTTATTGCATCTGAAGTAGGGGCAGTTGCTACCAACTTAAGAGGCGAACCATTAAAGATGCTTGGAACGGATACTTTCTTTGTTGCAAGAGATGGATTGCATGAGCAAATTCTAACGAATTATATAAAATTAAAATAAAAAAACAAGGAATTCGGAATCCGATTCCTTGTTTTTTTTACTTACAAAATACCTTGATCACGCATTTTTTTCTTTGTTTTAAAACCAAACCCCATTACCAATATTAATACTAAAATACTAACAAGAATGCCAGGTATACTACGTAATCCAACCGAAATTCCAATCGCAAACATCGACAGTAATGCCGCAAGTGAATATAAAACAAATACCCATTTAATATTTTTCAAGAGTAGTACCTCCAAAGCACCAAAATAAATTTAATCATACTAAATCAGACAAAAGTTAACAACATGTGCTATAATAACACAGTTATGGACTCGAAAAAAGAATATGGAGTGAAACGATGACAAATTTACGTAATGACTTAAGAAATATTGCAATTATTGCCCACGTTGACCATGGTAAAACAACTTTAGTTGACCAAATGTTAAAACAATCAGGCACGTTCCGTTCAAACGAACATGTGGACGAGCGCGCGATGGACTCTGGTGATATCGAGCGTGAGCGTGGTATTACAATCCTAGCTAAGAACACTGCGATTCAATACAAAGATGTTAAAATTAACATTTTGGATACACCTGGTCATGCTGACTTTGGTGGAGAAGTTGAACGTATTATGAAAATGGTAGATGGTGTTCTTCTTGTAGTTGATGCATATGAAGGTTGTATGCCTCAAACTCGTTTTGTATTGAAAAAAGCCTTGGAACAAAACTTACAACCAATCGTTGTTGTCAATAAAATTGACCGTGACTTTGCACGCCCTGAAGAAGTGGTTGATGAAGTTCTTGAACTTTTCATCGAACTTGAAGCAAATGATGATCAGTTAGAATTCCCTGTGATTTTTGCATCAGGAATGAACGGTACTGCAAGTCTTTCTTCTGATGTGAATGATCAAGAAGAAAACATGAAAGTTATCTATGATGCAATCATTGAACATATTCCAGCACCAGTTGACAATAAAGAAGAGCCACTTCAATTCCAAGTATCTCTTTTAGATTACAACGATTACGTAGGTCGTATCGGTATTGGTCGTGTGTTCCGTGGAACAATGGAAGTTGGCCAACAAGTATCACTTATGAAATTAGACGGTAAAGTGAAAAACTTCCGTGTTACAAAAATGTTTGGTTTCATGGGTCTAAAACGTGTTGAAATTCAACAAGCTCATGCTGGTGATTTAATTGCCGTATCTGGAATGGAAGACATTAACGTTGGTGAGACGGTTTGCCCAACTGAACATCCAGATGCATTACCAATTTTACGTATTGATGAGCCAACTCTTCAAATGACGTTCTTAGTAAACAACAGTCCGTTTGCTGGTCGTGAAGGGAAATGGGTAACATCTCGTAAAATTGATGAGCGTTTACAATCTCAACTTGAAACAGACGTATCACTCCGTGTAGATCCAACTGACTCTCCGGATGCATGGGTCGTTTCTGGTCGCGGTGAATTACATTTATCAATTTTGATTGAAAACATGCGTCGTGAAGGTTTTGAACTTCAAGTTTCTAAACCAGAAGTTATCGTTCGTGAGATAGACGGTGTTCGTTGTGAACCAGTTGAACGTGTACAAATCGATGTTCCTGAAGAACATGTTGGATCTATTATTGAATCTATGGGTGAGCGTAAAGGTGAAATGCTCGACATGATCAATAACGGTACTGGTCAAGTTCGTTTAGTGTTCATGGTTCCTGCTCGTGGGCTAATTGGTTATACAACTGATTTCATGACTTTAACTCGTGGATACGGAATTATTAACCACACATTCGATAGCTATCAACCTATGCAAAAAGGCCGTGTTGGTGGACGTAGTAAAGGTGTTCTAGTTGCTATGGCTACTGGTCAAGCTTCTGAATATGGTATTTTAGGTATTGAAGATCGTGGAACGATATTCGTTGAGCCTGGTACAGATATTTATGAAGGTATGATTATTGGCGAACATACTCGTGATAATGACTTAACAGTTAACGTTTCGAAAATGAAAGCAGCTAATAATATTCGTTCTGCGAACAAAGAAGCAACGACTACACGTAAAAAGCCGCGTATTATGACATTAGAAGAGTCTCTTGAATACCTAAATGATGATGAGTACTGTGAAATCACACCTCAATCTATTCGTTTACGTAAAAAGGTTCTTGATAAATCAGAGCGTGAGCGTGTAACTAAAAAATCAAAAACTGCTGAAAATAGTTAATTTTTGAAGGTGAGAGGGTGAGGAACTTGGAAGAAAAGCAATTTGTTTATGAACATATGTATCCAATTGCGCGTCTACTTTATGAGATGCTTCCAAGCTATACTATGGCAGGATACGCTTTATATCTTGTCATCTTCCTATTGTCTGCGTTAGTTTATAAACTTGGATTTGCGAAAAAGTTAAAAATGTCTCAAAACATTGTGATTTATCTTTTTCTGCTAATAGGATGTTTAATGCTTACGTTTTTAGCCTTCTTTTTACCAGTCGTAGAAGGTTTGATTATTGCAGCGATGATTCTGATTTTATATAAAATTCGATTGCATAATGAAAAAAAGAGTAGTGCTAGCGCTTAGCTAGTACTACTCTTTTTTTGGTTTTAAATACTCATTTTTGATGTATTATTGATCAATATGACTTGGCAATAATTTTATATAGAGCGTTGGAATCAGCCAAATATAAAACAGATGCGCAATTGTCCAATAACTAAATGCAGTCCAATCATTCCAAACTGGAACTTCTTTTATAGCTAATAAACTTAAAGCAAAAAACAAAGCGAATGTCGGTAAACATAATAAAAAACTAAGACCTAACAATTTCTTGAAATTCTGTCCGATTTGAAGTCTTAGTGCTATAAAAACAAATACAAATCCAATTACGATAGAAACTAAAAGATGGAAGATAAACTCAATAGGTTCAGTCCATTTGATAGCACCAAGACCAGGGATAAAGTCAATATTTAATAAGAGTGTATAAACTAATATGCCTGTTATTTTTTCGACTAGTTTTAATAAAAGGCCTAAAAGCATACCACTTATTAAGCCAATATAAATGGATAGAAGGATCGTTTGTCTTTCCCGCATTTAGAAGTCTTCCTCTATTCGACGGGAACTTTTGTAAAACTGAAAATGTCCAGTCGCAATTCGAGCATCGGTTCTTTCAGCAATTCGATCGTGACATGGGTCACACATATACGTATGAATAGGGCGGTTACGGAGCTTTTTTGCTTGTGGTGCATCATCAGGTAAATCATTAATGGTTTCACAAATAACACATTTTACTCGCATGATTGGTCCTCCTATTCCACTCTCACTGCATTTACTTGCTTAATTGGATTTTCAAGATTCGAACCGTCTGCTTTTAAAATGTAGGCGGGACCATCGTCATGCAACGGTTTTCCATCTTGGCTGAACTTAAAAATAAGCGTTTGTGCTTCTTCTAAAGAGTAGGAGTATTCTCCGTTTTCTGTTTCAATTACAACGTGTGTTGCATTTTCTTTTACTTCAGCATTTTTTAAAAAGTGATGTAAATAGATGCCAAAAGTTCCGGTGAGCATTTTTGTTTTCTCATATTTTTTTTCGGTTTGAATCGTAGGTGGGTTTGTTGAACCTTCCATTATCTCTCTTGACCAATGAGCGGACATATTTTTCGTATATTCCGCTAACTCATCTGTTTCTATATGTTCGGTTGTGAAAAAGGTAGTTAAATCAATTCGGCGATCATCAAAAATCCAAACACCTGGATCTAATGTGATTTTAAAGTTCACTTCACCTTTTACAGGGATAATTCTTTCCATATGTCGTTGCCTCCTAGCGAGTTGCTATTTCTAATTTTAGTATAACCCTTTCCTCAAAGGTTAAAAAGAATTAAGTTTTTTGCAATAGAGATATAGAGGCGACACTTGCAATTTTTGCATTTGAAAGATACACTTTATTAAGAATATAACAGGTAATGGGGGCGTCCTCATGGATACAGAAATACAAACATCGTATCAGGAAAAAGCATATCTTTTGTTGAAAGCTGATGCGGAAAAAATAGCACAACTCATTAAAGTCCAAATGGACCATTTGACGATGCCGCAATGTCCGCTTTATGAAGAAGTCTTAGATACGCAAATGTATGGTTTGTCCAAAGAAATCGATTTTGCGGTTAAACTAGGGCTTATTGAACGTGATGAAGGAAAGCGCCTTCTATCTACACTAGAAAAAGAATTATCTGTTTTGCATGAAGCATATACAGAAAAATAAGTTTAAAACTCAAACTCTCCATGTGTTTGAGTTTTTTTGCTAGATAAAAGAAAAAGAGGTCCAATACATGATTCCCTATTTTAAAAGATATGCTAAAAATTTTGATTATCCTCTATTTTTCACATATCTCTTCCTATGCCTTTTTGGTTTAGTCATGATCTACAGTGCCAGCATGGCTTGGTCAGTAAGAAGATATGATTTTGAGTCCGATCATTTTTATAAAAAACAAATATTAAACTTAATCATTTCAGTTCCCGTCTTCTTATTAGCCGCGATTTTTCCCTATAAACATTACCGTAAAAAAGTAATTATGATCACAATGCTTGTCGTGATGTTTGTTTTACTCGCTTTGGTTCATTTAATTGGGTATTCAGCAGGGGGAGCTCAAAGTTGGATTAATTTAGGATTTGGTAATCTTCAACCGTCTGAATTAGCTAAAATAATTATTGTTCTCTATTTTGCAGGAGTATTTGCAAACAAAGCTAGTAAAGGACCTATCGATAGTTTTAATCAGTCAATAGCACCTCCTGTAACTGTGTTAGTTTTAGCAGTCGCATTTGTGTTAACTGAAGTAGATATGGGTTCAGCTATGATCTTATTTTTGACAGCGATTTCTGTTATGGCGGCAAGTGGATTGAAAATTCGCACTTTTGTTAAAATGAGTGCAGTAATGGTTGGTGGTCTAGCAGTCATCATGCCTATTTTATATTTGCTAAGAGATAAATTCATTACGGAGAAACGGTTAGGAAGAATTGAAGCTTTCTTAAACCCCTTCGAATATGAACAAGGTTTTGGTTATCAAGTTGTAAATGGCTATTATGCGATTGGAGCAGGTGGATGGAAGGGCTTAGGTTTAGGACAATCCGTTCAGAAATTAGGTTACTTACCTGAACCTCAAACTGACTTCATTATGGCAATTATCGCGGAAGAGCTAGGAATAATAGGGGTCTTAATCGTAATAGGTGGTTTAGGATTTATCGTACTTCGTGCACTGACCATTGCTTTGCGTGCTGACGATCCTCATGCTCGTATGATTGCTGCTGGTTTTGGGAGTATAATAGGCATCCAAACTTTTATTAATTTAGGAGGATTGCTCGGAATTATTCCGTTAACAGGAGTTCCGTTGCCCTTTATCAGTTATGGCGGTACGTCAGTTATTTTGTTATCTTTAGCTATGGGTATACTTTTAAATGTATCCATGTTTGTCAAATACGAAAAAACTTGAACCTAAGGGGTGTCATCTCAATTGAAAACGATTCAAAAAATTTTAGTAGCCAACCGCGGAGAAATTGCGATCCGAATTTTCCGTGCTTGTACAGAACTCAAATTAAGAACTGTATCGATTTATTCAAGAGAGGATAGTGGGTCTTTTCATCGCTATAAAGCAGATGAGTCATATTTAGTTGGAGACGGGAAGAAACCTATTGATGCCTACCTTGACATTGAAGGTATATTAAAAATTGCGAAAGATAGCGGGTCTGATGCTATTCATCCAGGTTATGGTTTTTTATCAGAAAACGTTGAATTTGCTAGGCGTTGTGAAGAAGAAGGAATTATTTTTATCGGACCAACCTCACAGCATTTAGACATGTTTGGGGATAAAGTTAAAGCAAGAACACAAGCAGTTTTAGCTGGAATTCCTGTTATTCCAGGTAGTGATGGTCCTATTAAATCCGTTGAGGATGCACGTGAATTTGGCAACATGAATGGTTATCCACTTATGATTAAAGCTTCTCTTGGTGGCGGTGGACGTGGAATGCGTATTGTTCCAACTGAACAAGACTTAGAATCAGCATACGAACGTGCAAAATCTGAAGCGAAAGCTGCTTTTGGTTCAGATGAAGTGTATGTAGAAAAATTTGTTGAAAAACCAAAACATATCGAAGTACAAATATTAGGAGACAAACAAGGGAATTTAGTGCATTTATATGAGCGTGATTGTTCGATTCAACGCAGACACCAAAAAGTGGTTGAAATCGCTCCATCTAACTCGATTAGTGCGGATCTCCGAAATCGCATTTGTGATGCTGCTGTACAATTAATGAATAATGTTCACTATATAAATGCAGGAACCGTTGAATTTCTAGTAGCTGGAAATGATTTTTATTTCATCGAAGTTAATCCTCGTATTCAAGTTGAGCATACGATTACGGAGATGGTTACAGGAATTGATATTGTGCACACGCAAATACATATTGCAGATGGTAGTTCTTTGCATGAAGAAGAAGTCGGTATACCAACTCAACAAGATATTCCGTTATTCGGATATGCAATCCAATCCCGCGTTACAACGGAGGATCCTTTAAACCAATTCATGCCTGATACAGGGAAACTAATGGTTTACCGTTCAGGAGGAGGATTTGGTGTACGTTTAGATGCCGGAAATGGTTTCCAAGGTGCGGTCATTACGCCTTATTATGATTCCTTACTCGTAAAAGTATCAACATGGGGTATGACTTTTAAAGAAGCTGCGGCTAAAATGGACCGTAACTTACAGGAATTTAGAATTCGAGGAATCAAAACGAATATTCCTTTCCTAGAAAATGTAGTAAAACATCATCATTTTTTATCTGGTAAATTCGATACCAGCTTTATTGACTCAACTCCAGAACTGTTTTTATTCCCAACACGTAAGGACCGTGGTTCTAAGCTTTTAAACTATATTGGAAACGTGACGGTAAATGGTTTCCCGGGAATTGAGAAGGATTCAAAGCCTGTTTTCTCTCTTCCAAGAAAGCCTGACATTGTAAGACCGAATATGCCTTTGTCGGGAACAAAACAAATCCTTAATGAACGTGGTGCTGAAGGGTTAGTTAAATGGATTCAAGAACAAGATGAGGTTTTAATAACGGATACTACTTTTAGGGATGCTCATCAATCGCTTCTTGCTACGCGCGTTCGCTCTCATGATATGTATCAGATTGCTGAACAATCAGCAGTGGGTATGCATAATGCCTTTTCTTTTGAAATGTGGGGTGGGGCAACATTCGATGTAGCCTACCGTTTCTTGAAAGAAAATCCTTGGGATCGTTTAATAAAAATGCGTGAAATGATTCCAAATGTCCTTCTACAAATGCTTGTTCGAGGGGCAAACGCGGTCGGATATAAAAATTATCCTGATAATGTTATCCGTGAATTTATACAATCATCGGCTGAAGCTGGCATCGATGTGTTCCGTATTTTCGATAGCTTAAACTGGATCAAGGGAATGGAAGTTGCAATTGATGCAACACGACAATCTGGTAAAATTGCTGAAGCATCCATTTGTTATACAGGGGATATATTAGATGATAATCGTGCGAAATATACGGTGGCCTATTATAAAGAAATGGCAAAAGAGTTAGAAGCAGCTGGTGCACATATTTTAGCGATAAAGGATATGGCTGGTCTTTTAAAACCAGAAGCTGCTTATCGTCTAATTTCAGAATTAAAAGATACTGTGAACTTACCAATTCATTTGCACACTCATGATACAAGCGGTAATGGTATCTATATGTACGGTCGTGCAATCGATGCTGGTGTTGATATTGTAGATACAGCTTTAGGATCAATGGCTGGATTGACTTCTCAACCGAGTGCTAACAGTTTGTCTTATGCTTTAAATGGTAGCAAGCGAGAAGTAAGGGTAGATGTAAAATCATTGGAACAATTATCTCAATATTGGGAAGATGTTCGAAAATATTATCATGATTTTGAATCAGGCATGATGAGTCCTCATACGGAGATTTATGTTCATGAAATGCCTGGCGGTCAATATAGTAATTTACAGCAACAAGCTAAAGCAGTCGGTCTTGGCGATCGATTTGAAGAAGTGAAGGATATGTATTCTCGTGTCAACTTAATGTTTGGAGATGTTGTCAAAGTAACACCATCATCTAAAGTAGTGGGAGATATGGCTTTATTTATGGTTCAAAATGATTTGGATGAAAAATCGGTATTAGTTCGAGGGGAGAGTATTGATTTCCCTGACTCTGTTATTGAGTTTTTCCAAGGCTATATTGGACAACCTTATGGTGGATTCCCTAAAGAGTTACAAAGGGTAATTTTGAAAGATCGGGAAGCTATAACAGTTCGACCAGGTGAACTTCTTGAACCTGTTGACTTTAAAGCGTTAAGAGATGAATTATTCCATAAATTGAATCGTCCAGTTGATAGCCACGAAGTTTTAGCCTATGCTTTGTATCCTAAAGTGTACGAAGAATATGCAGAAGTGGTGAAGAAGTTTGGAGACGTTTCAGTTTTAGATACACCAACGTTTTTATACGGAATGCGTTTAGGTGAAGAAATTGAAGTGGAAATTCAAAAAGGAAAAACCTTAATTATTAAAATGGTCTCAATTAGCCAACCACAAGCGGATGGCAATCGCGTGATTTATTTCGAATTAAATGGTCAGCCCCGTGAAATTATCATTCAAGACATGAATGTTGAGACAACAGGAACTCAAGTCTTGAAAGCGGATAACTCAAATCCGAATCACATTGGAGCGACTATGCCGGGAACTGTGTTGAAGGTCGTTGCATCAAACGGTTCATCAGTGAAGAGAGGAGAACATCTCTTGATTACGGAAGCCATGAAAATGGAAACAACTGTTCAAGCACCATTTGACGGAGTGATTAAGGAAATCTATGTGTCAGCTGGCACGTCAATTGCACCAGGTGATTTATTGATTGAAATTGAAAAGGCTTAAAATTTGTCAGGTCCGTAGTATTTACGGATCTGACCTTTTTTATGAATATAAAAATAGTAGGATAACAAAAAACAGCAATCACTATATTAAGGTGATTGCTGTGTTATTTATTTAGATATTTTTGAACGGCTCCGAGATAACAATAAGATCATGTAGCATAATAAACCGAATAAAAGAGATATTAAAAGCGAATGCAATAGCGCAATGAACAAATTTAATTTTGTTAAGACGACCAGCATTCCAGTAGTTGCTTGAAGGGTAACGATGATAAATGCGATCATCCATCCATAATACAACACTTTTTGATCCTTGTAATGTTTAAATGTATGCCATGCAATTCCAGCAATCCAAAGTAAAATTAATGCAGCAGCAGCTCGATGGCCCATTTGAACCCATTCATACATATTGGTTGGGAAGGTAAATTGGTCATTTCGACAAAGTGGCCAATCCGAGCAAATGAGACTAGAATCGGTATGTCTTACAAGAGCACCTGTATAAACAACCACATAGGAATACAACGCTACTCCAATCGTATTCCATTTTAGCTTTTTACCAATGCGTAACTTATCCGTGTCAAATTTACGATCTACTTCAAAAATGAGTAAGGTAAGTAATAGTACTGAAGCAAAAGAAATAAGTGAAATTCCAAAATGTAGTGCTAGAATAAAGTCTCCTTGCCCCCACTTAACTTGAGCAGCACCAATTAATGCTTGCAATATGAGGAAAAACATGGCAAGGAATGCTAAAAACTTTGTTTCTCTTACATGACCAAGAGCTCGCCATGACCAAACGGATAAAATTAAAATTAATATACCGACCGCTCCTGTTACTAGGCGGTGAGAGAATTCGATTAATACTTCGGTTGTTATTTTGTCCGGAATTAATTGTCCATTACATCCCGGCCAATGTCTGCCACAACCCATACCACTATCTGTTTTAGTGACGAGTGCACCACCGAGTAAGATAAGAAGCATTCCAATTGTTGCAGCAACAGCAAACCATTTCAGGTATTTACTTTGTTGCATGAGTGACACCTACTTTGCCTATACTGATCATCTTAAATGATTAAAACACATCATTTAAGAGACACCTGCTTGTTTGATAATAGCTAAGAATAGGCTAAAATACAACGTATATGACGGAAAAAAAGGTTTGAAAGAAGTCATTTCACAAATTGTTCATAAAAAAGCCCTTTTCCATTCACAAATGGTTTTCCAAAATGGATTAAGATAAAGATGTTGTGTCGAATTGATGGGCAAAAATGTTCGTCATTTCTCGCTAATTTCAACTTACATATAGAAAAAACTACAGTTTTTCGATATAGTAAGTGTAGCGGAATATGCTTACAACTTTGAAAGGAGGAGTTTCATGTCAAACGGTCGCGCGTTAACTGCAAGTGCAGAAGCGGATCCTGAAACAACAACGTTTGTGAAGGACTTTCTTGCATTAATTAAAATTGGTATTGTTAACTCGAATCTCGTCACAACATTTACGGGTTTATGGCTAGCATTTCAATTTTCTAATCGTCATTTTTTAAATGAACTGGATCTCATGTTCTATACATTATTTGGGGCAGCATTGATCATTGCGGGTTCTGGCGCTATGAATAACTTCATTGATCGTGATATCGATCCAATTATGTCGAGAACAAAATCTAGACCAACTGTAACAGGTCGTTTCTCACCAGCACCCGTATTGGCCATTGCTCTGTCCTTTTTGGTTGTTGGCGAAATTTTGTTATTTATGGCATCGGTTTCTGCCGGTGTATGGGGACTAGCTGGAATAATCAGCTACGTTGTTTTGTACACGATGTGGTCCAAAAGAAAGCATGTAAGCAATACAATTGTTGGTAGTATCTCAGGAGCAATCCCACCTGTTATTGGTTGGGCAGCTGTTGAACCAGCACTTGGTTGGGGAGCTTTAGCGTTATTCCTCATTATGTTTGCATGGCAACCCCCACATTTTTACGCTCTAGCAATGAAACGGACAGAAGAATACCGAGCAGCAGGCATTCCTATGCTTCCTGTGGTAAAAGGTTTTTCACGTACTAAGAAATCAATGTTGGTATGGGTACTTATCTTATTCCCACTCCCATTTTTACTAATGGAGCTCGGAACATGGTTCTTGATTTTAGCTACTGCTTTAAATGTGGGATGGCTCGTACTTGCAATAAAAGGCTTTAAAGCGGAAGATGATTTAAAATGGGCAAATGGCATGTTTATTTACTCTTTAAATTACATGACAATCCTATTTGTATCGATGATCATATTCTCGATTTTCAGTTGAAATTTGAATTCTTTTATCTAAAAAGAATTCAAATAGAACTGAACCGAAAGCCCAAAACACAAGAATACAACTATGAAAGAGGGGTTTGATTAAGCTATGATGAAAGGGCTCAAAAAGTGGCGTCTCTTTTCAATGCTGACAGCTCTAATGATTTTCTTAGCTGGATGTGGAGATGAGCATTTATCGACACTTACACCTGCTGGACAAGTCGGTAGAGATCAATTAGATTTGATGATTCTATCAACTGCAATAATGGTTTTAGTTATCATCGTTGTTATGATCGTATATATCATTGCGATTGTGAAGTTCCGTCGTTCTAAACTGGGCGAAGATTTTATGCCGAAACAAGTTGAAGGAAATCACACACTTGAAATTATTTGGACAACAGTTCCGATTATTTTATTACTAATTTTGACTGTTCCCACTGTCATCGCTACATATGAATTAGCTGATACAAAAGGTATGGACAAAAAAGATGAAAACGGAAACAATACAGCTCTTACTGTAAATGTTGAAGCTAATCTTTATTGGTGGGAATTTGAATATCCTGATTTAGGAATTGTTACTGCACAAGAATTAGTCGTTCCAACAGGAGAAAAAGTTTATTTCAATTTAAAAGCTGCTGACGTTAAACACTCATTCTGGATTCCAGCAGCCGGTGGTAAATTAGACACAAACGTTGATGGTATCAACACGTTCTTCCTAGATTTCGACAATCCTTCAGATACTCTTGAAGATGGCGTATTTTATGGGAAATGTGCTGAACTTTGTGGTCCTTCACATGCTTTAATGGACTTTAAAGTGAAAACTTTAGACCGCGAAGACTTTAATGCATGGGCAAAAGACATGAAAGCATCAGCTGATCAAGCAGCTCCTGCAACAGCAGTTGCGCAAGAAGGTCAAGAAATATTTGAACAAAGTTGTATCGCTTGTCATGCTGTTTCTGGTGCAGGAACTGCTGGAAGTGTTGGACCTAACTTAGCAACTTTTGGTGATCGTAACCGTGTTGCCGGTTATTTAAAGCATAACGAAGAGAATATTAAAGCGTGGATTAACGATCCACAAGAATTCAAACCGGGTAATAGAATGCCACAACCTGAAGATTTACCAGGTAGAAACGGTAAAGCACTTACAGATCAAGAGCTTGATGCTCTTACAGAATATTTAATGGGATTATCTGTTGAAGAGTAATCTTCACAGAATGACTTAAAGGAGGTTAAAGTCGTGAGTTCAATTGCACAGAAAAAAGGATTTGGCGCTACGTTGTGGGACTATCTAACAACAGTTGACCATAAGAAAATTGCCATCCTTTACCTCATTACCGGCGGATTTTTCTTCATCGTTGGTGGTATTGAGGCTATGCTTATTCGTATACAGCTTCTAAAACCGGACAACGATTTTGTAGCTGCAGGATTGTATAACGAAATTATTACTATGCACGGAACTACCATGATTTTCCTTGCAGCAATGCCATTATTATTTGGCTTCATGAATGCTGCGGTTCCTTTGCAAATCGGTGCGCGTGATGTTGCGTTCCCATTTTTAAACTCATTAGGTTTTTGGATGTTCTTCTTTGGGGGGATTTTCTTAAACTTATCATGGTTCCTAGGCGGCGCTCCTGATGCAGGCTGGACTTCATATGCCTCATTAGCTATTTCTTCACCTGGACATGGAATAGATTTCTACGCTTTAGGTCTTCAAATATCAGGAGGAGGTACGCTAATTGCAGGGATTAACTTCCTGGTTACGATTATTAACATGCGTGCACCTGGTATGACATACATGCGTATGCCATTATTTACGTGGAGTACTTTTGTAGTTTCTGCGTTAATTTTATTCGCATTTCCTCCGCTTACGGTTGGTCTATTTTTAATGATTTTTGATCGTATGTTTGGAGCTAATTTCTTTGACCATACCATGGGTGGTAACACAATTATTTGGGAGCATTTATTCTGGATATTTGGTCACCCTGAAGTATATATCCTAATTCTACCTGCATTCGGTATTTTCTCTGAAATTTTCTCGACTTTTTCACGTAAACGTCTGTTTGGTTACTCTGCTATGGTCTTTGCAACTGTGTTAATTGGTTTCTTAGGTTTCATGGTTTGGGCTCACCACATGTTTACAACAGGTTTGGGAGCAACTGCTAATGCTATCTTTGCTGTTGCAACGATGGCAATTGCTGTTCCAACCGGTGTTAAAATCTTTAACTGGCTTCTCACAATGTGGGGCGGAAGTATCACATTTACTACGCCAATGCTATATGCAGTTGGATTTATTCCTTCGTTCGTTGCAGGAGGAGTAACGGGCATCATGCAAGCTTCAGCACCACTTGATTACCAATTACATGACTCCTACTTCATCGTAGCTCATTTCCACTACGTTATTGTTGGTGGAGTAGTACTAGGCTTATTAGCTGGCTTACATTATTACTGGCCACTAATGTTTAACACAATGTTGAATGAAAAGTTGGGTAAAATTACATTTTGGTTATTCTTCTTAGGATTCCATTTAACATTCTTTATTCAACATTTCTTAGGTCTTCTTGGAATGCCACGTCGTGTATTTACTTACGGAGCAGACCAAGGTTGGGATCTATTCAATGCCATTAGTTCTTACGGTGCTATTTTTATGGCAGCGGGTGTGATTGTACTCATTGTAAATATTGTCATGACAATTGCTAAGAACGTACCTGTTGGCCGAGACCCATGGGGTGATGGACGTACATTAGAGTGGGCAATTCCACAACCGGTACCTTTCTATAACTTTAAACAAATTCCTTTAGTACGTGGTTTAGACACGTATTGGATTGAGAAACAAGAAGGAAATACGGAAGGTATGACATTTGCTGAACCAATCGGTGATATTCATATGCCTAACAATTCGATAATTCCTTTCATTATGTCACTCGGTTTATTTGTAGGTGCTTTTGGTGCTTTGTATAATGGTGAACAACCATGGGCAATTCCAGTACTAGGATTGGGATTAATCATTACGTTTGCAGCAATGGCCACACGTTCATTGAAAGATGATCTTGGATACCATATTCACAAAGAAGATTTATTGAATGAAAAAGGGGGTAAACACTAATGGACTTAAATACTAAGTACACGCCCCATTCATGGCCTGACCATCCGGAAAGTGCAACACTAGAAGGTAAAAATAAATTTCTAGGTTTCTGGTTGTTCCTTGGCGGTGAAACTGTTTTGTTCGCAAGTCTATTTGCTACGTATTTAGCTCTTAAAAATCGTGGTCCAAGTGGAATGGAATTTACAACACAAGAATTATTTGAATTACCTTTAGTGTTCATCATGACGATGTTACTTCTAACTTCGTCATTAACAAGTGTTTATGCAATGTACCACCTGAAAAACTTTAATTTCAAAGCGATGCAAGCTTGGTTAGTTGTTACGGTTCTTTTAGGGGCAGCTTTCCTAGGGTTTGAAATTTATGAGTTTTATCACTATGTACATTTAGGATTCACTTATAATCAAAGTGCTTTTAGTTCTGCTTTCTTTACTTTAGTAGGAACTCACGGATTGCATGTATTAATTGGTCTTGGATGGATTACACTATTAATGCTTCGCAATTCTAAACGTGGCTTTAATCTTTATAATGCACCTAAGTTTTACGTTGCATCTTTATACTGGCACTTTATTGACGTCGTATGGGTATTCATCTTTACGGTAGTATACTTGATGGGAGTGATTGGTTAAGATGGCACATGATGTAGACACACACGTAAAATCTACTATCGAATTTGAATATGCACGTCGACGTGCAGCAAATGAGATGCGTGGTCAAGTGACAACGTTTGCGATTATGATTTTCTTAACTTTAATCGCTTTTACTATGGTTATAGCAGGATTTTCGGCTTACTTAGTTATCCCGTTCATTTTGTTATTAGCAGCAATTCAAGTGGTCTTACAACTTTACTACTTTATGCATATGAGCCATAAAGGGCATGAAACAGCATCGTTATTCCTGTATTCAGGTGCGTTAATCGCAGTGATTACAGTTCTTACTTTCTTAACAATTGTTTGGTTGTAAAATTAAAAAGTAGGGGTGAAGAAAGAGAAATCTTTCTTCACTCTTTTTTTGTTTTGAGGATTGTCATAGTTCGTTCATTGAAGTTCTTTATGTAGAGACATATAATAGAGGTATTGACAAAAAGGAGCGATCAATATGATGCCTTTAAATATATTTGGATTTCAAGCTTTATGGAGTCCCTACTTGTTAGTTTTCACACTCTTGATTACTGGAGTCTATTTTCTCTTTACAATAAAATGGCTAAGCAGTTTTGAAGGTAGTCAACCACTAAAGATCAAGGAAGCAATTTCTTTTGTTAGTGCCTTAATTCTGTTTTATGTTGTAAAAGGGTCACCTGTAGATTTACTAGGACATATCTTGTTTTCAGTCCATATGGTTCAAATGGCGTTATTATTAATGTTAATACCAGCATTATTCATTATAGGAGTCCCACCATGGATGTGGAGAAAATTTTTATCTGTAAAAAGTATTAAAGCTGTGTTTCGTTTTTTCACAAAGCCAATTCTTGCATTACTCGTTTTTAGTGCATTCTTCTCTATTTACCATTTACCTGTAGTTTTGGATACCATCAAATTACATGAATGGTTGCATAGTTTAGTGACGTTTGTATTATTCTTATCGGCCTTATTTTTATGGTGGCCGATTGTTAATAAATTAGAGGGCGAAAATCAAGTTCATGGCTTGAAAAAAATTGGCTATATCATTGGAAGTGCTATCTTAATTACTCCTGCATGTGCGCTAATTATCTTTGCTACAAATCCTATGTATTCGACATATTCAAATAGTGATGCATGGTTGAAGGCGATGGAGTTATGTGTACCAGCTTCAACTTTATCGACCCTAAATTTATCAGGACCTGAATTATTTACTAATATGCCAGTAGTTGAAGATCAGCAACTAGGTGGTGTTATCATGAAGATTATTCAAGAAGTGATTTATGGTGTCTTTTTGGCGATGATTTTCTTCCAATGGTATAAATCAGAGCAAGATAATGCAGACGAAATAACACAAAAAGCGTTAGAAGATCGACAAGCAATTGCGTCGCATCAGTAATTAAACTAATTTCGATAGATGATAGGAGAAATCGCCATGGACTTACCTTTATTACCAACAATCAGTACATTTTTCATTGTTTTAAGTGCCGTACTAGTAGCAATCGGGTGGACACTTATAAAACAAAAAAAGATAGAAGCTCATAAAAAAACAATGTTTGCAGCTGCAATTGCAGCTATTTTGTTCTTTATCATTTATGCATCAAGAACAATATTCATTGGAAATACTGCTTTTGGAGGACCGGAAGAATATAAAATTTACTACACAATCTTTCTAGTATTTCATATTTTCCTAGCAACAACGGGTGCCGTTTTTGGAATTAGTACCTTGCTAACTGGATATAAGAACAACTTGAAAATCCACCGTAAATTAGGACCCATCACAAGTATTATTTGGTTTTTCACTGCAATCACAGGAGTAGCCGTTTATTCGTTACTTTACGTTATTTATCAAGGTGGAGAAACAACCTCAGTAATTAAAGCGATATTAGGATTTTAATAAGTAACGCCAAAGATCAATGTTGATCTTTGGCGTTTTTATATCGTATGGATACGTTTTTTTGAAAAGGAGTGCCACACTTTTTTTAGTTAGTTTCTAGACTCCGAAAATACTACTTAAAACTTTTATCTTTCTAAGTATTATAATTTAAAGTTCGTCCGCACGATTCCTGCTTCTTTAGCAGTTGTGAAAATGATGACAACGAATGGTCCGATTATCAACCCTAGAAAACCAAATATTTGTAACCCTATGAACATGGCAATTAAAGTTGCAAGAGGAGATAACCCAATTTGAGAACCCATTAACTTGGGTTCCACAGCTCTTCGTATAATTAACAATACTAGAGCTAATATTGCGAGCTTTGTTCCTAAGGCAATATCGCCTGTTATAAATTGATATAGAGACCATGGACCGACAATAGCGATCGAACCAAGTATTGGAATGATGTCGATAATCCAGATAACGATGGACATTACCAGTGCGTATTCAGGAGCTATAATTAATAAGCCAATGAAACTAGCTACTAATATAAATAGACTAGCTAAAAACTGAGCTTTCACAAATCCAAAGATGACGGAGTTTAACCGGGAAGTCATAAATCGAACTTTTTCTGCGGTCGAAGGAGTTAAATGACGAAACACCATCTTTTTTAGATCAGTTAAATCAAGCATAAACAAGAATAAAGTAATTATGTAAACGATAAAACTCACTAAAAAATTAGGGATCTCAGTTAATAACCCACTGATGCTGTCTGAGTCTATGATGCCAAGAACCGCTTTTTGAGCACTAGTGAAAAATGTTTTCAACTCTTTATTAATTGATTCAATCACTTCAGTTGGCATTCCTTGTGTAAAACTAACAAGTTTACTTTGAACATTCATCCAGGAGAGGGAAAGCGTGTTGAAGTAGTCTGGAGCAATTTTGGAAAGTTGAATAATTTGACCAATGATTTGGGTAATTGTGATGTATAAAACCCCTGAAATAACCAATAAAAAAAGAATAAAGACTGTAATAACACTTGTTTTTCGCTTCCAAGAAAATTTAAATTTACTCCACTTAACGATCGGTTCTAAGAGAAATGCCGTAATCAAAGCGAGAATAATTGGAATTGAAATGGGTAACACAAAGGTAATAAATAAAATAGCAAGTAAAGCTAGTAGAGCAAGTATGAGAACCTTTTTTGTCAGCCATTTGGGCAATGAATACACCTCTTTTCCACTGTTCTTTTAAGTATAGACAAGAATAAGAACTTTGAACAGATGAAAAAAACGCCATGGAAAATTTATTTCCAGGCGTTTATATTATGCACGAATTTCAAAAGCGTCTAAATCCGTTTTAACAGCTGCTAAAGTTTGTTGACATGATTTCACTAAGTGAGCAGGAAAGACTTCTTGGTCCCCATATTCTACACCGTGTGGATAGTAATGTTTTCCTACAACTGGTTTCATTAAAGTGATGATTGCATCATGTGATCCAATATCGCCTTCTGGTGTGAAACCAAATATACGAAGATAGAATGTACCTTCTTTAATTTCATATTTCTTGTCATACGTTACACGTTCGTAATCCCATTGACCTTCACGAACCAATCCGTGCTTTAACATGATTTCATCCAGCAATTCTAAATCAGCTGCTGTATTTTCAAGACCAGTATTTTCAAAATACATAGATTCGTCCTCCTTTAAATGCATTATACCTATGAAGCGTTCCATTTTATAATAGTTGAAATTACGGTTTGTTGCAATGACAACATTGTGTCTAAACGCTTTTCACTGATATAATAGACTCATCTCTCCAAGATAAAGGAGTTTTCGATTTGAAGGTATTGGTTCGAGTTCTTATATTAATGGCCATAATGTTGACCTTATTTTTCTATTCAGACCAATCCGTGAAAGAAAACGATGTTTTAGAGGCCCCAAATTCAAGTGGGCAAGCAATTCCTCAACCTAACTTGCAGCCTCCAAATGGAACAAATTCAATTGCAAGACCAATGAGTGGTCTATCTACTTTAATTGGTCAGGATACTTCTGGGCTTATTTCACAGTTCGGAGGTCCCAATCGGATTGAAGCGTCTGCATTCGGATATTCATGGTGGATTTATAACGAATCTCCATCCTTATTTATGATGGTTGGCATCAATAAAGATATGATAAATCAAGTATATATTGCAGGAAACAAATTAGATGCCGCACCTTTTCAAATACAACAATCGGTAGAAGAGGTATACCGATTTACAATTGTTCAAAATGAAATTTCAGTCGGTATTGAGGATAATAATTACACCTTTTCTCTAGGACAAGAAGATGTAACGAATCGCATACTTGTTGAGTTTGATGGTTTATATGCTCAAGTATATGTTGATAAAGTAGACCGGGAAATTGAAGCCATTCGCTTTACAGATCCGAAAACGTTAGTGTTACATCAACCTTATGAAATGAGTTATAAAGGCGATTACTTATCACCCAGTGTGCCATCAACATCTGAGCAAAAAGAAATTGATGAATCAAATGAAAGGCAAACATTTGATTTAACTAATTTATTTAGATTAAGACATGATATTCGTCAGGTAGAACCAGATCTTTCTTTGAGTTTGGTTGCTCGAAAACATAGTGAAGATATGGCTATTCAAAACTATTTTTCACATGAATCACCTAATTACGGGGATTTAGAGGATCGATTGAAAGAGGCTGAAATACCATTTACAACTGCAGGAGAAAATATCGCTGCTTTTTACTTTGATCCTATTGAAGTAGTGCATGGATGGTTAAATTCTCCAGATCATAGAGAAATGTTATTAAATGAGGATTTCACACACGTAGGATCCGGAGCATTTGGAAAATATTACACGCAAAATTTTGTTGAGCGTGAAATAAGCGAATTACCAAAAGCGGATAATGAAAGATAATGTAAAAATTCATTAACGAACAATGGTTCCAACATCTGAGCTTCCAAATTGTCTAATATGCAGTGGTATTTGGTGAGTAGTCGCTAAATCCACTGCTTTTTTTTGTAAAATAGGATGACCTTTTATACAATGGGAAGTTAATTCGGCATATGAAATTTCTTTTAATATCGAAGCGTGCTTATTTAACTTGGGATCATCCGTCATCACACCAGGTACATCTTTATAAAACTCAACCATTTTCACTCGAAAATTTACTGCCATTAGAATAGCGGTTAAATCACTACCGCCTCTTCCTAAAGTTGTAAAACGATGATTCGTTGTTATACCTTGAAAACCTGGCACAATTACACATGGGACTTGTTGTAAAAATTCTTCAATGTATTGTGTTGACGTTTTAATAATGGCCGCATTTCCAAAATGGTCATCTGTAAATAATCCTGAATGAATGCCATAAGCTAATTGACAGGGTATCTGCTCCTTAATTAGCTCTGCTGCTAAAACAGATGAAGCTAATAGCTCTCCACAACTAGCAGCGAGATCCTGCGCCTCAGGAGCGCTTTTAAATGCTTCGCTTAAATGTATTAAAGAATCAGTTGAATAGGGTTCACCAGCTCGGCCCATCGCTGATACGACGACTATGACAGAATTATGAAGACGAAGGGCATCTTTAATATGTTGAATGCATGCTGCACGAGACTTTTCATCTCGCATCGCGATTCCTCCAAATTTTTGAACAATCATTTATCCAGCTCCTCATCAAATTGGTGACACTTTTTCTTTTTCTTACATACGCTGAACGTATCTTGACTGTAATGTATTCAAGTGCGCAATTATTGTGTAGGAGGGGAAGTATGTCCTGCTTTATTGCAGATTTATTAAAAGACTGGCCGTGTACCTGGATTCAAGGGTCTTTTGCACAACCCATATACGGAATAAAAGACGATTCTCGAAAAATAAAAAAAGGGGATCTATTTGTTGCGATTAATGGAAAGAAAGATAAAGGCAGAATTTATATAAATGAAGCGATTCAAAAAGGTGCAATTTGCATTATTTCAGAGGAAAAAGTGGATGATATTTTAAATCCATCCATCGCTTTTGCAACTGTACCGAATACAAAAACATTTCTATCTCATGCCTGTGCAAGATTTTACGGAAACCCAAGTGAAAAGTTACATGTTATTGCGGTTACCGGTACAAACGGAAAGACAACTGTTAGTCATTTGATTGGACAATTATTAGATTTTCAAGGCGTTCAAGTGGCTGTTATCGGGACACTTGGTCTTTTTATTAACGGAAAAAAAATGCACGAATTCCATTCGAATTTAACGACGTGGTCAGCTATAGAATTGCATCAAACTTTAGCTTATTGTGTGAACAATCATGTAACACATGTTGTTTTGGAAGCTTCATCTATGGGGTTAGCGCAACATCGTCTTGATCACTGTTCCATTGACCAAGGTGTATTTTTAAATTTGGGTCACGATCACTTAGAGGATCATGCTGGTTTTGAAGAGTACGGAAAATCAAAGCGAAAACTACTAAATTTGTGTAAACAAATTGTGGCTAATGAAGATGATGACTATTGGAATGTCCATGTAAAGAAAAGTGGTAAACCGGTGGATTGGTTTAATCGGGGCCAAATCGAACTTGTGGAAATGAAGTCCAACCAAATGTTGATTCGATTAAAAGGGGATCGTACAATTATTCCTATTCAATTTACAGGATTATTTAATGTAGCCAATTTAGCTGCAGCTCTAATGACTCTTAACCAAATTGGATTCTCTGCTAATCAGCTAAAACCATTTTTATCTTACTTGTCGTTACCAATGGGAAGGTTGCAAATGGTAGAAGGGGATTATTGTGAAGTATTTATAGATTACGCACATACACCTGAAGCCCTTCAACAAGTCCTTGAATCATTAAAAGACTTTGTCAAAGGGCGATTAGTTTTGGTCTTCGGGTGTGGTGGGGATAGAGATCATGAGAAAAGGCCAGAAATGGGAAAGATTGCAAGCATGTATGCCGATAAAGTGATTGTCACTTCTGATAATCCGCGTACAGAAAACCCAATTGACATATGCCATGATATCATTAAAGATCTTCCAAGCCTCTCAACCATACATGTAGAACTTGATCGAAAAGAAGCGATTGAAAAAGCGCTTCAGCTTGCGAATCAACTAGATACGGTCTTGATTGCAGGAAAAGGACACGAAACAACTCAACATATTGGTGCGAATATAATCCCTCTATCAGATGAACAAATCGTTAAAGAGTTTTTAGCTCGTCTCAACGACAAAGAAAGAGCCAGTAGCGATTGCTAACTTTCTGCCAGTATTATCGGTCACAACACTTTCAATAACCATTGTGCGTTTTCCTTTGTGTGCATACTGAGCTGTGGCGTGAATCTGGTCACCTGTGCCGATCGATAAATAATTAATTGATAAATTAGTCGTCACAGCAGCAAATCCTTCTGTTAAAGATTGATTTGCCAATATCCCCATTGCTGTATCCATGATTCCTGCTAAAATTCCACCATGCGGTATCCCTAAAGAATTATAAATGTATGGAGTTATTGGAATGGTCACTGTACAACTCGTATTAGTAACTGTTCTTTCAAGTAATAAACTACTCGACAGGTAAGTGGAGGTCTCTTCATTTTGTTTGCGTTGTAGACCTTCCATTAGTTGATCAAGTATATGCAAATCTTGATCGGATGCCTCATTTAGTATTTTGTTAAACCTATTTGTTAGTTCTTGTTTCATTCTAATTCTCCTTTGAAGTTAGCTCTAATATGTGTTGCTGTTGTGATACCGCGAAACGTTTTTAGTGTGAAAAGGGTATTGTTTTGGACCGTCCATAATGCGTGGGGCGGTTGAAGAGTCACTGGATTCATGAGCCTCAGAATTATTGTTTAATCGAGATTCTATTAACAATAATTGTAAATGCAGTCTTAAATTAAAAAGCATCTCGTTCACTCTTTGGAAACTATCTGTTATGATATAGAAAGATTGGAGGGATGTCCGATGATGATAACATCTGAATGGGCAAATATCATGGATGATGCTGATGATTTAGCGGAAATGATTTTATCCTCTGAACAAGCAACACGATATAAAGAAGCATATTTTGCCGTGTATACTGATGAATTATTAGCTAGACAAATAACTTCTTTTACTCGTTTAAAAGAACATTATGAAGATGTTCAACGCTTCGGAAAGTATCATCCAGATTATTCAACGGTTATGAAATCAATTCGTGTTCAAAAAAGAGAACTTGATATGAATGACCGTGTAGCAACATTAAAATTAGCTGAAAACGAATTGCAAGATTTGTTAGATGAAGTCAGCTTACTTATAGGTAAAACCGTTTCTGAATCTGTCAAAGTTCCAGTTAGCAATCCCTTTTTCGCTAGTGAAAGTTCTTGTAGCACGGGTAGTTGTGGAACTGGTGGTTCATGCGGATGTTCGGCATAGCAGAAAACAAAGCTTGCACCTGTAAAGGTGCAAGCTTTTTCTTAACCATTTAAGATTTTTCAGCCATTAGTTGAACAGCAATGTCTGGGCGGTCTGTAATGATTCCCTGTGCACCGGCTGCTAGTAATCTCTCCATTGTTTCTTTATCATTGACTGTCCAATAGTGTACTGGAACATTCAATTTCGAAAGAAAGTGGATAAATCCAGCTCCGTCTAAAGGAAACACACCTGACTTAACTGGAATCTGCATCACATCTGTTCGCGGATGATAAAGGTGTCCAAATTGACTTGTGTAAGCAGAGTAAGCTTTACGCACTTCATTTTCACCTGCACCTAAAGCTACACTATTTTGAGCATATAGATTAAATCGATCGATTTGTTCATCAAAGAAACTCGTTACGACAACCCGATGCTGTGCACCCATTTCCTCAATTAATCGCCATAATTTAGAAGGGATTAAACTACCTTCATATGTTTCGGGAGAATCTTTCATATCGATATTAATTAGCATTTGAGGGAATTGCTCAAATAATTCTCTTAATGTTAGGACACTTTCTCCTTGACCTCGATATGCATATTCTTGTTTATTATTTAAAAATTGATAACCAAAATCTAAAAGTTTCAGTTCATCTAAAGTCATATTAGCAACTAGACCTGAACCATCAGTTGTCCGGTCAACATATTCATCATGAAAAACAATGATTTCTTCATCTTTGGTTAGACGAATATCTATTTCAAAACCATGGACACCTAACTCCGCTGCATTTTTAAAAGCAACCATCGTATTTTCAGGAGCGATTAGAGAACCACCTCTATGGGCAAGAATAATGGGTGAATCATATTGAAGTGCTTGTTTGTCTTCTCTTTTTTGAGGCTTTGAAATGGCCTTAGAGCCTGCCCATGCAGCTGCACCAGCAGCAGCGATTGCTATTGCTACCTTTGTTTTCTTTCCCATGTCTATTTCCTCCTCAAAAACGTGCTTCTTTCTATTATAACGGATTCAATATAAAACTGTAAGCTACAAGCGGTTGCGATACTTTTCACCCATATGTTATTCTTTATGATAAGAAAAGAGGGAAATCGCATGAATGACCGACAAGGACTTATTGTATACGTGCATCATTTAAAACAAGCTAAATCGCTTCGAAAATATGGGCATGTCCAATTCATATCTAGAAAATTAAAATATGTGGTAATGTATTGCGATCTCGACCAAATTGAAACGATTTCTACCAAAATCTCTCGATTACCTTTTGTTAAAGCCGTTACCCCATCATATCGTCCATTTGTAAAGACTGAATATGAAAATTCAAAACCAGATAAAGCGAAAGAATACGATTATAAAACTGGATTATAAGCTTATATCCAGCCCTCTATGACAGAGGTGGTAGGATATGATGCAATCTTAATATTCCCGTTAAATACTGATGATATAATGCTGGTTCAGCAAAATAAGATGAGTGTTTTACTTCAAGACGGTGTGGGACTTTGTTCATTTCCTGCACCGTTTTTTCAACTAGTTGTAACCGTTTACTCGGTTTATTCGTTTGGATGGTAATTCCTTCTCTACATAAATAGATGGGCGTAAATTTACTCTCACCTGAAGGTTTTAATATTAAAGCTATACTTACAGATAAAACATTATTTTTTGTCGTCGATAAAATACATACATTATGATAACGGTGTTGGTTTGTTTGCATTAATTCACATAATTCATATAAATCACTATAACCTTCACCTAGTTCTATAAAGCGTTGAATCACAATAGCACATCCTTTCCATCACATTTTACCACGGTGCAGGAGGTCTAGCACATGAAATTAGCGAGTGGGTTAGTTTCTCTATTATTATTTGTGAATATCATTATGCTTTTTTTTCAGTATCAAGTTTACTCTACTAGCTTGAATGAAAAGGAAAGTGCATTTTCCTATTCCCAAGAAATGAGTGTAACCTACAGAGATCAACGATTCTTTATCCAACATAAATTTACTAAGTTACCTAAAACCGAAATAACGATAACCTGGCCATTACATAGTGAAAATCGGGCATGTTTTATTGAAAATGCTGACAGTTGTACGCGTTTGTCAGAAGATTTACATGCGTTTAAAGAGGGTGAGAATGAAGAACAAACTATTTCTTATGAAATACCGGTTAAAGACGCACTTACTCAACAACGGTTATGGAAAGGTGTGTTTGTCACATTGTCAGGCGGATCGGTTAGTCATTCGATGGTTCATGTAACTGATGTCACAAAATCTAAGGGGCTATGGTTAACTGGGCTACCTGCCATCGGAAAGGAATCTTTATCACTTGTTGACTACAAATTATTTAACGGTAATGGCGGAGTTACTGATTTATATTGGCAACAAGATGACTACCCCGCGGTGTTTAAAGATCATCAGCTTTCGATATATGGAGTGCAACCTTTAACTGATGAGACTAAAAATGCATTAAAAGACATAAATCTCGCTGAATCGAAGCACGTGGCTGTTATTGTCAATAATCAAGCAAGTGATTTACAAGCCAATCGGTTTGTTTTTATTCCCGCGTTAGAGGTACCAACTGTAAAAAATGATATTATTTTAAAAAGTGTACAAAGTAGCTATTCGTTTTCCGCTAATACTACTTATTCGATTGAGGTTATCGCATCTTTTTTAACCAATCAAACCATTGGCTCTGAAAAAAGTAAACGGATGTACGATGAGTTAATGACTTATATGACAACTTCTCAAATTGAAGAGTGGATTGACCAGTTAAAGCGTTTAAAAAGCGAGGCCGTTTCACCAAAACTATTGGACGAAGTATTGACCAAAACGTTGAATCAGAAGACATCATTTTTTGAACTTAATGAACAATTAGAAGATAAACAATTCCCTTTACTTTTTGAAGATACAAGGACAGTCTATATAAATGAACTTGAACAAAAAAATATGAAGGTCATTTTTAATGATGGACGCGTTTTATATTCTGTAGAACCCATGTTGTCATTACTTGGTTATACGATGGACAAAGGTAAAAATGGCTATTACATTAAAAATGCAGCTAGATCTTTCCGTTTCCCGATGGTTGAGCCTTTTTATGTGTTTAATGAACGCAGATACGAAGTTCTATCACAACCACTTGAGGAATTGGCAGGTGTTTATTATATCGAAGAATCGTGGCTCATTCGTTTGTTTTTAGTTGATATACAAAAAGAAGAAGGGCGTATCAATATTACACCATCAGCCCTTTTCTAAGGAGGAACCATACTTGAGAGTGATTTCTGGTATTTGTAAAGGATTGCCAATAAAAGCTGTACCTGGTTCAAACACAAGACCTACAACTGACAAAGTGAAGGAATCCATTTTTAATATGATAGGTCCATATTTTGAAGGCGGAGTTGCAGTTGACTTATTTGCAGGGAGCGGGAGTTTAGGGATTGAAGCTTTAAGTAGAGGGATCGATTCATGTATTTTCATCGAAAAAGATGCAAAGGCTATTCAAACGATACATGATAACTTAAAAAAATGTCATTTAGAAGAACAAGCTGAGGTCTTTCGAGTAGATGCTTTAAGAGCTATTAAGGCAATGGAAAAACGTGAACTATCGATTGATTTATTATTTTTAGATCCTCCTTATCATAAAGCTGATTTGTATGATTTAGTGGGTATACTTGCAGAAAAAGGATTGCTTAGTTCAGATGCCATAATCATGTGTGAGCATGAGAAAACAGTTCACTTACCCGATCATTATCATGAGTTTAAACTCTCTCGAAGAGAAACTTACGGTAGTACGATCATATCCATATATAGAATGCTGAATGGAGAAGGAGATTCACATGAAGAAAATCGCAGTAGTACCGGGCAGTTTTGATCCAATTACATATGGTCATTTAGATATTATTAAACGAGGAGCTTCCGTTTTTGATGAAATTCGCGTCGTTGTTTTAAATAACTCATCCAAAAAACCATTATTTACAATTGAGGAAAGAATGGAATTAATCCGTCAAGTTACAACAACTTTGCCGAATGTGCATGTCGATTCTTTTTCGGGATTACTCGTTGATTATGCAAAAAATGTGAATGCTCACGCTATTGTTCGCGGGTTGAGAGCCGTTTCTGATTTTGAGTATGAAATGCAAATCACTTCCATGAACCGAGTGCTAGACGAAAATATTGAAACATTTTTCATCATGACTAATAATCAGTATTCGTTCTTGAGTTCAAGTATTGTTAAAGAAGTTGCTAAATACGGTGGGAACATATCAGAGTTAGTTCCTAAACAAGTAGAGGTTGCTTTGAAAGAAAAATACAAAGTAATTAAATAACACTCTTTAATGTTACCGAAAACAGATTTTCGATGATAAAATTTTTGAAATTGAATTACATATGAAAAGGGATAGCAAATCGTAGTGATTTCGCTATCCCTTTTTTGTGCTGATTAGAAAGTATAGGCTCTTAATATTGATTATTGATTTCCATTGCGGCGGACGCTTTCCGCGGGCACTACTTCAGCCGCTTCCCTCGCGAAGCTCAGTCCAGGGTCTTAAGTTAGTGCTAATTCCGCCGGAGTCGCCGCCTCCATTCCAATCAAATTACTGTAGATATAGATATTTTAATGTACATATTCCCTCATATCACGATATACACATTTTATTTATTGCGGTTAAAAGAAACATGGTTATGTGACTTGAAACATCAAGAGGCATGACTAAACTTTCCGGGGGGGTAAAAGTTATCTGTATGCCTCTCCAAAAAAAGTTATAAGAAGCCAAAAGTAATATAAATGCTTACTTAAACAATTTTTATTGGACAAATTTTTTATTATCAATTCTGAAAGCATGACTAGCGGAAAAACGAATCATGTTAATCCACAGGAGACTTTCCAATAAATATTAAATAAAAAAAGTGGAGAGAAGTGAAGATTTCTAGCTACTTAATTTTTATTTTGTTGTGCATTTTCTAAGTCACCTAGAAGATGGAGTTCCCTTTATTGAGATCTTCTGCAATCTTTGGCTAAGGTATTTAAAAATGATTTCACATATGCTTTTTTACTGATTGGAATGAAGGCGGCCACTCCAGGGGGAACCAGCATGAACTGAAGACCCTGGACTGAACGAAGTGAAGGAAGCGGCTGAAGTCGTGCCCCCGAAAAGCGTCCGCCATAATGAAAATCAGCCACTTTCTTTGGATAGAGAAAAGGTGAAGTTTCATATTTGGTTTTGATTCCTTTGTACTCATCGATTTTATTGAAAAAATAAAAACCATATTGATGTAAGTAATATGAAGTGAAGAAAGCGGTAAGCAAAATAAGGCTTAAGCGAAAGGGCAGCGGATTTTGCTAAAACAATGACTTGCATATGTATACTCACTCCGTTAAAAGATAAGATCGCCACTGCTAGTATAGAGAAAAAGGCTTCCGTAGCAAACATTCTATGAGCTATCTCCAAGCCAGCCGTCATTTCAAACAATGAATAGATAAACACCACAAACTGAGATGACATATTTCCAAATGCATACTTAATGACTGCTGAAAGAACTGTACTAACTGTCGTGAAAAATACCACTGTTGTTGCAACTAAAAGCAAAATCGTTGCCGTTTGATGAACACCCTCGCTAAAGGGAGATTGAACCTGTTTTAAATTCACTTTTTCCATAGCAGGTTGATGGGAGAAAAAGCGTTGAGAAAAAAGTAAAAATAACGCATTTATAAGGTGTATTAAGACAAGAATGAGAAGACCTTTTTTAGGAGAGGAAAGAAATTGCGTTCC
Organism: Paenisporosarcina sp.; assembly: GCA_041605715.1. Lineage (GTDB taxonomy): Bacteria > Bacillota > Bacilli > Bacillales_A > Planococcaceae > Paenisporosarcina. The sequence continues at coordinate 736 of JBFIXW010000005.1, read as the reverse complement.
TACAACACCCATGACAAACATTGGACTTGGTGCATGACAAATGCCGATTAAATGACTAGCCGTTTTGGAACTAAGCATTTTAGCTTTTACGAGAGTGGATATAGTGGCAGCTCCTGTAGGAAATCCACCAAATGCACCTATTCCATAAATTTTTAAATTGTTAATAAAACTCGGTTGCCAAGCGTTATGTTTATATAAAACATAGAGTAGCCATTGTGATACAACAAGGTACGGAAGTAAATAGGGAAGCAATCTATGTACAAAGACATCTAGCCCAAGCTTAGCCCCTTGGTGTGCGATTCCAGGTAAGAAAATAAACAATATCATTAAAGACCAACAGATGAATATATTAGTTTTATAGAGCATGTCATATTTCCCCGTTTCAATCGTTTTGTCAGAACTTTTTGTCCGTGCTACACTATGTATATGGAATAAAAATGATGTTCATGATGGAGGTCAACGTTTGATGCCGAAGAAAAGCACCATAGGCTTTGTTATCGCCTGTGTATTTTTATTGAGCGCAACATTTTACCCAGTAGACGCATACATATCTAAACCCGGTGGGGCTTATCCTTTGGATCCATTAGTGAAGGTACAAGGTGGAGATAGGGATGACGAAGGATCGATGAGTCTTATGACAATCGCTTTAGCAAAAGCTACTCCCATTACCTATGCATGGGCTAAGGTTGCGAATCATCAACATATACTTCCGTCCAATCACGTACGAAATCCGAAT
>JBFIXW010000004.1:0-66048 GCA_041605715.1 Paenisporosarcina sp. | reverse complement strand
CAAAACAAGATTCGAAATGGATGATTGCACAACCGGCCGTTGCAACGTCAGCACATGAATTCTTACAAAAAACTGTCGATCAACTAAGCCGCGGCAATGATATGATTGTTTATTTAGCTTCAACATCATCCTTTAATTGGAATTCTGAAGAATTAAGTCAATTAAAGGACTTAATCAAAAAACATCCGTTTTATTTCTCCATTGAAAATGAAAATGATTCAATTTTAGGGGTCTTCTCACTTCTATCCAAGGAAGACTTACACGGAGTAACAGGTTATGTAAAAGGGGTTTCCCTTCCATCCATAAATATGCTCGTTTCTACAAGTGAAATTCATTATGCGGGTGGGACAGCGATACATGAGTTAACAGGTGCCTTGCTTTCATTTGCAAAAATAGCTGAAAATACACCAGACTTTTCATCTTCTCTGGCTGTTCAATTTTCAGTAGATACGAATTTCTTTATGGAAATTGCTAAATTGAGAGCGTTCCGTGTGTTATGGAAAGCGTTTATCTCCGCATACAGCTTGGGTGAGACAAATATTCCATTATTCGCTGACACTTCTTTACGTTCATATTCCAAACTCGACGATACAGTGAATTTACTTCGAGCAGGCAATGCTGCTTTTTCAGCAGTACTTGGTGGTGCCGATGCTTTAATGGTTTATCCTCATGATGTACTAACAGGCAGCACGGTAACATCTGAGCGAATTGCTCGTAATGTTCAATTAGTTATTCGAGAAGAAACGATGATTAGCAAATTCATTGATCCATCTTCGGGATCTTACTATATCGAGTCATTAACGTCTGATTTAGTACGTGAATCGTGGGCGTTGTTTATTAAAATCCAGTCAATGAAAGAAACTTCGCGTGAAAATTATTTAATGGACCTTGTAAATGAAGTTCATATAAAGAGAAAAACGGCTATTTCAACTCGCAAAGCATCGCTAATCGGGACAAATATGTATGCTAATCCAAGTGATATCGTACGTCGAGTAGTCTTGAATGAAGACGTTGATCGTCTAGCAGTGCCATTTGAAAACCTTAGAGAAAAATTCCAAACGAACTCTTTGAAATCCGCAGTTGTCTCATTTGGTTTGTTAAAAGAAGTGAAACCAAGAGCCGATTTCGTTCAAGGATTTTTACAAGCAGGAGGATTGGATCCTTTAATGAGTCCAGTTTTTGAAAAGGTAGAAGATGCCTGGCACTGGTTGAAAGAGAATGAGATTGCTTATGCAGTTATTGCTGCTAAGGATGGTTTAACGAAAGAAATTATGCCATCTTTGCTAGAATTGAAACCTAATGAGATGTTCTTGGATGTTGCAGGTAAATTTGAAGAAGAAACAACTTGGAAAGACCTTGGACTAAATGGCAGTATTTATGCGGGACAAGATATAATTGCTAAAATGCAAGAGCTTGTTCATTGGAATGAAGCAGGAGGTCACACAGATGAAACCTGATTTTAAATTAATTCAAATCGAAACTATTCTCTCTAATAATCAATTAGACAAAACCATTACGGAACCTTTTTTGACAAATGAAGGCATTCAAATACAACAAAGATATTCAAAGAATGATATCTCATCGCTGGAACAAACACAAGATTTTCCAGGAATAGCACCAAATACAAGAGGACCATATCCGTCTATGTATGTGTCCCGTCCATGGACTGTGCGTCAATACGCTGGATTTTCTACTGCTGAGGAAAGTAACGCATTTTATCGTCGTAACCTTGCAATGGGGCAAAAGGGCTTGTCAGTCGCTTTTGACTTAGCTACACATAGAGGTTATGACTCAGATCATCCCCGTGTGACAGGAGACGTTGGGAAAGCTGGAGTGGCTATTGATTCTATAGAAGATATGAAAATTTTGTTCGACGGCATACCACTGGATCAAATGTCTGTTTCGATGACAATGAACGGAGCCGTTTTACCAATTCTCGCATTCTATATCGTGACTGCTGAAGAACAAGGCGTTTCGCCTGAGCAACTTGCTGGAACCATTCAAAATGACATATTAAAAGAATATATGGTAAGAAACACCTATATTTATCCACCTGAAATGTCGATGAAAATTATTGCAGATGTTTTTGAATATACGTCCAAGTTAATGCCAAAGTTTAACTCCATTTCGATTTCTGGCTATCACATGCAAGAAGCGGGAGCAACAGCGGACATTGAATTAGCCTATACATTAGCTGATGGATTAGAGTATGTACGTACAGGACTAAAAGCTGGAATTGATATTGATTCATTTGCGCCAAGGTTGTCATTTTTCTGGGCGGTAGGTATGAATTATTTTATGGAAATCGCAAAAATGAGAGCCGCTCGACGAATTTGGGCTCAAATGATGAAAACGTTTGACCCGAAGAATCCAAAATCTTTAGCTCTGCGCACACATTCACAAACTTCTGGATGGAGTTTAACTGAACAAGATCCATTTAATAATGTAACTCGTACTTTAGTCGAAGCAAATGCAGCTGCTATGGGTCATACACAATCTCTACATACGAATGCACTCGACGAAGCGATCGCACTACCAACAGATTTTTCTGCACGTATAGCTCGTAATACTCAGCTCTTCTTACAAGAAGAGACGATGATGACGAAGGTTATTGACCCTTGGGGCGGCTCTTATGCAGTTGAAAAATTGACAGATGAGTTGATGCAAAAAGCTTGGACTTTAATCGAGGAAATCGAAGAGCTTGGTGGTATGGCAAAAGCGATTGAGACAGGTTTACCAAAGATGAAGATTGAAGAGGCAGCTGCTAAAAAGCAAGCTCAAATCGATTCAGGTAAAGAAATTATTATTGGCGTTAATAAATTCCGTTTATCAGAAGAAGATCCAATTGAAATTTTAAACATTGATAATACAGTGGTACGTCAAAAACAAATTGATCGCATTGAAAAAATGAAACAAACGCGAAATGAAACAGATGTAAAGGCTGCATTAACTGCTCTTACTTCTGCAGCTCAAACAGGCAATGAAAATTTACTAGCATGTGCAGTTCAAGCAGCTAGAGTTCGAGCAACACTAGGTGAAATTTCTGATGCCATAGAACTTGTATCAGGTAGACATAAGGCGGTGATTCGTTCAGTGAGTGGAATTTATAGCTCAAACTTCTCAAATGAAGAAGAAATAAAAGCCGTTAAACATATGACCGATGAGTTTAAAGAAAACGAAGGCAGACGACCTCGAATTATGATCGCCAAAATGGGACAAGATGGACATGACCGAGGGGCAAAAGTAATTGCTACTGCATTTGCAGACCTAGGCTTTGACGTAGATATGGGACCGTTATTCCAAACTCCTGCCGAAACAGCTCGACAAGCAGTAGAAAATGATGTTCATGTAGTTGGTGTGAGTTCTTTAGCAGCTGGCCATATAACGCTCGTTCCATCACTTCGTAATGAATTAAGCAAATTGGGTCGAAAAGACATTTTAATTGTCGTCGGTGGTGTTATTCCTGCTCAAGATTATGCTTTCCTTCGAGAAAATGGAGCTTCAGCGATATTCGGACCGGGAACAGTAATACCAGTAGCAGCTGGTAAAGTTATAGAAGAAATTTATAGAAAACTTGGGTATGAGGAAGTGATGGAATAATGGATGGTCAAGAGAACCAACAGAAAAATTCAATGCAGGTTATGAGTGGCATACATTCTTCTCATGATGGAATGGGGCAAGCAACACGAAAGCAATTTCGAAAGTCTCAAAAAAATGAGATTCCTGTCGATGATTTTTCACGAGAAATTCGTCATGGTTCTAGACTCCATTTGGCCAAAGCCATTACTTTACTTGAAAGTACTGTTTCTGCCGATAAACGTGCAGGGCAACGTTTACTTCAAGAACTATTACCTCACGCCGGCAACAGTATTCGTATAGGAATCACAGGAGTACCTGGTGCTGGTAAAAGTACTTTTATTGAAGCATTTGGCAAGTTTTTATGTGATAAAGGCTATAAAGTGGCGGTGTTAGCCATAGATCCTAGCTCCACTATATCGGGTGGAAGTATATTAGGAGATAAGACGCGGATGGAAGAACTTGTGAGACATGAAAATGCCTTTATTCGTCCATCACCAACTGCTGGAACTTTAGGTGGCGTTCATAAAAAAACGCGAGAAACGATGTTGCTTTGCGAAGCGGCGGGGTATGATGTGATTTTGATCGAAACCGTTGGTGTTGGGCAGAGTGAAACAATTGTTCGGGGAATGGTTGATTTCTTTTTATTGTTGGTTTTAACCGGTGCTGGTGATGAACTGCAAGGGATGAAAAAAGGAATAATGGAATTAGCGGATTTATTAATCGTTCATAAAGCTGATGGCGACAATGCAAAAATGGCGAAGAAAACAGTCGCTGAGTACCAACAAATTTTGCATTTTTTGCAACCCGCAAGCCTAGGATGGGCAACTAAAGCAATACCCGCATCGTCAAAAGATTATGTTGGAATAGAAGAAACATGGCAGATTATTTGTTCCTTTAAAGATACTCTGATGAAATCAGGTTTCTACACCGAACGAAGGCAGTCGCAAACAAAAGATTGGTTCCATACAATGATTGTCGATCGCTTAATGGATCAATTCTATGAGAAACCTAATACGAAAACAACTGTTATGAGCTTAGAAGCAGAAATATTAACAGGCAATAAAACCGTCTCACAAGCAATAGAACAACTTTTTACAGACAATAAATCCTAGTTTTTGCGTGGGTATTCATGAACTGCTATTATTAATACAGAAGTTTGAGAGGAGATATAACAATGAATATGGATTTTAATTTATTAATGAACGATATAGTTCGTCAAGCACGTGGTGAAATGGAGGCAAGCGGGTATGAACAATTGACTTCACCTGAAGATGTAGAACAAGCGTTCTCTCGTGAAGGTACTTCATTGGTTATGATTAATTCAGTATGTGGTTGTGCTGGGGGAATAGCTCGTCCAGCAGCTGCAAATGCTGTTCATTATGATAAACGTCCCGACCATCTCGTAACAGTTTTCGCAGGCCAAGACAAAGAAGCTACTGCTCAAGCCCGTATGCTATTTGGAGATGAGCACTTGCCATCATCTCCATCATTCGTGTTAATGAAAGATGGAGCACTTGTTGCTGAGATTGGCCGTCATGAAATTGAAGGTCACGATCCAATGTCCGTAATTACTCATATACAATCATTATTTGAAGAACATTGTGATGAGCTATAAGATTGAAAACGAGAGCACTGTTATTCAGTGCTCTTATATTACAGACAAATAAAAAAGTTGATTTCCATTGCGACGGACGCTTTCCGCGGGCAAGACTTCAGCCGCTTCCTTCGCTAAGCTCAGTCCAGGGTCTTCAGTTCTTGCTGATTCCGCTGGAGTCGCCGCCTCCATTCCAATCAACTGAAATTGCTGTCAAAATAAATATAATTAAATGTATTTTGCTCAGTTAAGGATATATAGGTTAAAATTAAACTTTCAATTACTACATATGTATATAATTTGGGTTTTGAAAGATGTATTATGCAAATATCAAATAAATCCCTACTTATATGTAAAACACTGCAAACTATTTAAGAAGGAAAGTGGTCGGTTATTTCTGAAGACTCCTGCGGAAAAACGAAACACGCTAGACCCCACAGGGTCAACTGTCAAAGACAGTTTAGCCGAGGAGACTAGCGTTTCGTCCGCGGAAAGCGAAAGAAATAACCGACCACCTTCTTTTTCTTTCAAGTGTAATAGTTAAACCTTAATTTTTTATTACGATAAAACGATTATTCTTTGGTTTTCAATCTAAGAGCACTGTTATTCAGTGCTCTTTTGCTTACGTCATTTTGAGAAGGAGGTGAGAGTGGAATGGATTTACGTAAATTTCGTATAGGGTATCGAACGTTGAAAACAGCGATTGGCGCTAGTATTGCGATGTTAATCGCTATGTATTTAGATTTAGATTACTACAGTTCAGCATTTATTTTGACGGTTTTATGTATTCAACCAACAAAGAGAAAATCTGTCCGTGCGGTATATGCTCGCATTATTTCAAGTGTTATTGGTGTTGGATTTGCTTTCATATTCTTTGAAGGAATATCTTATCATCCACTTGTTTTTGGTCTTATATTATTGTTATTTATTCCGACATTAGTTTCGTTAAAGTTTCAAGATGGATTTGTATCGAGCGTGGTCATTCTCTTGCATTTATTTGATGCTAAATCGCTATCCTTGTCTTTACTATGGAACGAAACACAATTAATGGCTGTTGGTTTTGGTGTAGCATTAGTGGTCAATATGTATATGCCAAGTATTGATAAAGATCTAAAAAAATTCCGATTAGATTTGGAAGCACATTATTCCAAAATATTTCATGAAATTGCACTCTATTTACGTAATGGCGATTCAGACTGGGATGGAAAAGAACTTGTACAAGCAGCAGAAGTAATTGAAAAAGGTAAAGCCCTTGCTTATCAAGATGTTGAAAACCATTTAAATCGAAGACAAAATCTATATTATTTATATTTTGATATGAGAGAACAACAATTTGAAATCATCGAAAGAGTACTTCCAAAAATAACAGCTTTACCAGTCACTATTTCTCATTCACATCATGTAGGTGAATTTATTGAGGATTTAGCTAATCATGTTCATTCAGGGAATACAGCGAATACCTTTATATCCAAACTAGATGATGTGAAAGAAGAGTTCTCGAAAATGCCGCTTCCTAAGGATCATGACAACTTTTTGGCAATGGCTGCTCTTTATCAGTTTATCGAAGAAATGGAACAATATTTACGCATTAAACGAAAATTCATTGGATTTAATACGAAAAAAAAGACAGCTTCGAAGGAATAACAATTCCTCGGAAGCTGTTTTTAATTAAAAGAATAAGCTTAGGCCAAACAATGCACTAGATAAAACCATCATGATGATCATTAAATAGACGATGAACTTACGAAAATTTTCATTACGCATACGATACAACTCCTTTAACGAACGATAGTTTAAGTTTAGTAGAAACTGAAAAAATTCACAAGAGGTAGAGTTTTTAAAAAGAAATCGGTACAATAGAGAATGGAGAATACAGAAGGGTGTGACTATTTTGAAAAAGGTTGATCATATTGGCATCGCCGTAAAAAATTTAGATGAAACAATCCCTTATTATATAGAAACACTCGGTTTATCCGTTTTAAAAATCGAGGAAGTAGCATCAGAATCTGTTCGCGTAGCATTTATTGATGCTGGCAACGTTAAATTAGAACTACTTGAACCAATGTCTACTCAAAGTGCCATTCATTCTTTCATTGAGAAAAAAGGGGAAGGTATCCATCATATCGCTTTTGGAGTTGAAGGAATTGAAGAACGAATGAAAGAACTTCGCGAAAAAGGAATACGTATATTAAATGAACAACCGAAAATTGGAGCGGGTGGCGCACAGGTCGCGTTTTTACATCCGAAATCATCATTCGGTGTCTTATATGAACTTTGTGACAAAACAGGTTTAAAGGAGTAAATACATGGACATTTATGAAAAAATCAGTGAATTATATGATCGTAAACGTGAAATAGAACTTGGTGGTGGAGACGAACGTATTGAACGTCAACATGCTAAAGGTAAATTAACTGCACGAGAGCGTATTGATTTACTTGTCGATCAAGGCACATTTGTAGAGTTAAATCCTTTTATTGAACATCGTACGGTTGATTTTGGGATGGACAAGCAAAAAGGACCAGGTGAAGGGGTTGTAACTGGATACGGAAAAGTTAATGGACGCCCAATCTATTTGTTTTCACAAGATTTTACGGTCTTCGGTGGAGCTTTAGGTGAAATGCATGCGATGAAAATTGCAAATGTAATGGATCTAGCAGCTAAAAATGGCGCGCCGTTTATTGGGTTAAACGATTCAGGTGGTGCACGTATTCAAGAAGGTGTCGTTTCTTTAGATGGATACGGTCAAATTTTCTATCGAAATTCAATTTATTCTGGGGTAATACCACAAATCTCTGTCATCCTTGGACCATGTGCTGGAGGTGCTGTTTATTCACCAGCAATCACTGATTTTGTATTTATGGTGGATGAATCAAGCCAAATGTTTATTACCGGACCAAAAGTAATTGAAACGGTTACGGGTGAGAAAATATCAGCTGAGGATTTGGGTGGCTCAAAAGTACATAATGCAATTAGTGGAAATGCCCATTTCCGTGCGAAAACCGAACAAGAAATTTTACAACAAGTGAGAGATTTGTTAAGTTATTTACCACAAAATAATGATGAAAAACCACCTAGATATGAAGCTGATATGATGGATGATTACCGACCTGAATTAACGGAAGTTATTCCATTTGATGCGATTCGTCCGTATGATATTCGAAAAGTAATCGAACAAGTAGTAGATCAAGATTCCTTTATGGAAGTCCAAAAGGAATTCGCACGTAATGTAGTGATTGGACTTGCGCGTATCAAAGGTGAAGTTATTGGGTTAGTTTGTAATCAACCGAAAGTCATGGCAGGAGGATTAGACATCGATTCTTCTGATAAAGCTGCTCGATTTATTCGTTTTTGTGATTCGTTTAACATCCCAATCATTACGTTTGAAGATGTAACTGGATTCTTCCCTGGTATAAAGCAGGAGCATGGCGGAATTATTCGTCACGGAGCCAAAATTTTATATGCATATTCAGAAGCAACCGTTCCTAAAATGACCGTCATTTTAAGAAAGGCTTATGGTGGCGCATACGTTGCATTAAACTCTAAATCAATTGGCGCAGACTTAGTGTTTTCTTGGCCGAATGCAGAGATTGCCGTTATGGGTCCTCAGGGCGCAGCTAACGTAATCTTTTCCCGGGAAATCGCGCAAAGCGACAATCCGGAGCAAACGCGTGCGACAAAAATCGAGGAATATCGTGAAAAGTTTGCAAATCCTTACGTAGCTGCCGCTCGTGGTATGGTGGATGATGTGATAGACCCTCGAGAAACTCGAATTAAGCTTATACAAGCACTCGATATGATGCGAAATAAGAAGGAATCACGACCAGCCAAGAAACACGGTAATATTCCATTATAAGGGAGTTGTTCATTTGACAAATCAACGTTTAATAGACGAATTTTTCGAGTTGGTACAAATTGATTCTGAAACAAAACATGAGCAAGTGATTGCACCTATCTTAAAATCAAAAATGGAAGCGTTAGGCTTTCAAGTTATTGAAGATGATTCTGCAACGAGAAGTGGACATGGCGCCGGCAATCTCATTGCGACTTTAAAGGGAAATAAAGCTGATGTTGATCCAATCTACTTTACTTGTCATATGGACACGGTAGTTCCTGGAAGAGGGATTGAACCAGAATTACGCGAAGACGGCTATATTTACTCTGATGGAACAACTATTCTGGGAGCAGATGATAAAGCAGGCATTGCTGCATTATTCGATATGATTAAACGCTTGAAAGAAGAGTCGATTGAACACGGAGATATTCAATTTATCATTACTTCAGGAGAAGAAAGTGGTTTAGCTGGAGCTAAGGAACTTGATGCTTCGCTTATCAATGCCAAATATGGTTTTGCTGTCGATTCAGATGGAAAAGTAGGCGGAATTATTACTTCAGCACCTTATCAAGCTAAAATTTGGGCTACGATCCGAGGGAAGACTGCTCACGCAGGTGTAGCTCCTGAAAAAGGAATATCAGCAATAAATATTGCGGCGAAAGCCATTTCGAAAATGTCTTTAGGACGAATTGATGAAGAAACTACAGCAAATATCGGTCGTTTTGAGGGTGGAGGAGCAACAAACATCGTTTGTGATGAAGTTCATATTTTAGCTGAAGCTCGTTCAATTGTGGAAGATAAACTAACGAAACAAACGGAGCATATGCAAACGGTTTTTGAGAAAGTAGCTACTGATATGGGTGGATCAGCTGAAGTGGATGTGAAGCTTATGTATCCTGGTTTCCGCTTTGGTCCTGAAGAACATGTCACAAAAGTGGCGATACAAGCTGTTAAGAATGTAGGACGCACGCCTTTAATAGCAGCAAGCGGTGGAGGTAGTGATGCAAATATTATTGCTGGATTTGGGATCCCAACAGTCAATCTTTCTGTCGGTTATGAAGAAATCCATACCAAAAATGAACGTATGCCAGTTGAAGAGCTTGAAAAGTTATCAGATTTGTTAGTCGAGATTGTAAAGGTTTCTGCTATTAAATCATAAAACAACTATGGGGGTAGAGTATGACAAGTGTCAAAGTGGTTGTGTTTCGTTGTGGAAATGAAGATTATGCTATTCCTGTCGAACATGTCGTTTCAATTGAAAAATTAGAACAAATTAATCCAATACCTCATTTACCAAACTATTTCTTGGGGTTAATGAAGATTCGCGGAGAACTTGTTCCAATCGTTGATTTTGAACAAATTCTATACGGACGTAGTGCCAGTTCGGATGAACAAGTTCGTGTAATCGTTTTACAAACCGAAGAAATGTTTATTGGTCTTTTAGTGCTAGAAGCAAAAGAGATTTTAGATATTGCTGATGAAGATTTAAAACAAATTGGGCTTGTGAATTATTCAAAAACACAGTATTTTTCTTCTGTGGCCAATTTAGAAAATCGTGTAATTACAATTATAGATCCAAGCATTTTAGTGCGCACGGTTGATGGCATTAAAGAAATTCAAACTTACTTGGAATCAGTCGAAGCTGAATAAACAAACAAGACGCTTGGATGCCCTTGCGTCTTGTTTTTTGTTACACTTATATAAACACGAAATGATGAAAAACGGAGAGGCGAATGTCAATGAATATCGAAAAACAAACGACATCTCGAGTTATTCTCCATATTGATATGAATTCTTTTTATGCATCAGTTGAACAATCTTATGATCCATCTTTAAAAGGAAAAGCGATTGCTATTGCGGGAAATCCAAAGGAACGAAGAGGTATTTTGGTAACTTGTTCTTATGAAGCACGAGCAAGAGGCGTTTACACAACCATGAGTGTTTGGGAAGCGAAAAGAAAATGTCCGGAACTTATATTATTGACACCAAATTTTGAAAGATATCGAATTGCCTCAAAAGCGATGTTTGATTTACTGCGGACATACACACATCTAGTCGAACCTGTTTCCATAGATGAAGGATATGTTGATTTATCGGAAAATGAACGACCTATGTCGGTAGTAGAAATCGCGAATGAGATTCAACAACGTTTGTTAACAGAACTTGATTTGCCTTGTTCTATCGGAATTGCGCCAAATAAATTTTTGGCAAAAACGGCTTCAAATTTGATGAAACCAATGGGTATTACTATCTTACGAAAGCGTGACATGGATAAACTGCTCTGGCCACTTCCTGTAATTGAGATGCATGGTGTAGGGGAAAGTACGGCAAAGAAGTTAAATAGTATAGGATTACAAACAATCGGTGATATTGCACATGCTGAAGAAGGATTATTAAAAGATGCATTAGGGAAGAATGGATCTCGATTAAAAAACCGAGCTAATGGAATTGACCATAGATCCGTTGATCCGGATTCTGTATATGATACAAAAAGTGTGGGAAATTCTACTACTTTACCAAGTGACGAAACAGACTTAAGAGAATTGAAAAAAGTGATCAAACAGTTAAGCTATAAAGTCGCTAGTCGGTTGGAATCGAAGAGACTTGCTGGACCAACTGTCTCAATTCAAATACGTGATGCCGATTGGCATAATTCTTCTCGCAGTCAATCGTTTCGAAATTTAATATATGAAAAAGATCATCTCTTTGAAATTGCCTGGACTTTATTCTCGAAAAATTGGGATGGACAGCCGATTCGATTATTAGGTGTAACAGTTAGTAATGTGGTCGATCGAAACGATTTTACTGAACAATTATCAATCTATAATTATGAAGAACATGCGAAGGAAGAGCCGATATTAAAGTTAGTTGAATCACTTCAAACGAAATTTGGTAAAGATATGATTACGAGAGGTAAAACTCAAGTAAAGAAACCAACCTTTGAATCAAAAACAAGTTTTAGTAAAGACTTTTTAGATGATCATACAGATAGGGAGAAAAAGTGACATGGAGCTGCAATTTTTAGGAACTGGAGCAGGAATGCCTTCCAAACAACGAAATACAAGCGCTCTTGTATTAAAGCTCATGCAAGAGAGAGGAACTTTTTGGTTATTTGATTGTGGGGAAGCCACACAACATCAAATGCTTTATACCACGTTGAAACCAAGAAAGCTCGAGAAGATATTTATTACTCATATGCATGGAGATCATATATTTGGACTACCTGGCTTATTAGGGTCACGCTCCTTTTTGGATGGAAAGGAAGCTCTTACGATTTACGGTCCAAAAGGAATTAAAGAATGGATTCAGACGACACTTCGTTTGTCACGTACTTATTTACAATATCCATTACACATTGAAGAAATAGATGAAGGTATTATTTTTGAAGATGATTTATTTCGTGTAGAGGCAAAAAATTTAGACCATGTTATTCCTTGTTTTGGCTATCGTATTCTTCAAAAACCACTTCCGCCTATGTTATTGATTGATAAAGCGTTACAACTAGGTGTTCCTAAAGGTCCTTTATTAGCAAAATTAAAAAATGGACAAGATGTCATTTTAGAAAATGGCGAAACGATATTTAGTCAAGATGTGACTACGGAACCGATTAAAGGTTTTTCGCTAGCTGTTTTAGGAGACACAAGATATTGTCAGAGCGCGATTGAATTAAGTCAAGATGTTGATGTCGTAATACACGAATCAACCTTTGATGCAGGTACTGAAGAATTAGCGAAGCCATATGGCCATTCAACCGTAACCGAGGCTGCAAAAGTGGCGAAAGAGAGTAACGCCAAGCATCTCATCATTAACCATATAAGTGCAAGGTTCTTACCTCATGAAGCCAATCAATTGCGAATTCAAGGTCTACAAGAGTTTACATCAATCTTTGTAGCTGAAGATCTGTTGGAATTTGAGATGAAGAATGGTGAGTTAAATCCAATTAAAAAATAGGCGTATCTCAAACAAATCGTTTGGATACGCCTTATGTTATTTCTTTTTCCTTCTGTATAAATCCATCGATTTATAACCTTCACCTAATACAATGCCCATTTCTTCGAATCTCTTTTCTTGGGTTTCTTTTCGTTTCGCACTGTAAATGTATCTTGCCCAATCTTTTTGATAGCCAAAGGTTAGATGATTATATGCATTCAGTAAATCCTCGTTATTTACGAGTTGTATTTTAATTGTATCGACAAAATCTATGTAATCATCCACGCACTGACTGTTTTTGGTAGTCTTGGGCTTTTGCATATTTTTTTTCATAGATTTTAGGCCGATAATCGTATACACCTCATTTAAGCTAACCATTTTAGAAAACTTTAAATTACTGTTTTGGACAAACCCTTCTTTTTTGGGATCAATATAGTCAAAAATGCGGTCTCTTTCTATATAGTTTTCATATTTAGGGTTGTTCTTTTTCGGATAAGCAAAGTAGACAAAACCATTTTCCTGTACCAAATCTTTTTCGATTAAAGTTTTTAAATAGCTAATAAATTCCTCAATTGTATGTATGAAAATAAAAACGAATTGATACTGTTCTTTATTAATTTCTGTATCCATTTTTACACGATTAAAATCTAATATATCTTCAGGTGCTGCTAAAATTAATTTTGTAGAGAATTTCTCAATCTTTAATTTATCCACGATGCTTCTTTCTGAGTTCATGCTTGTTTCGCCCCTTATTTTTTCTCTAATCATAATTAAATGATCATATAATATCAATGAATATTAGAATTAGGAAGGATATTAGTTTAATGCTCTTGAATAGTAAGGTAAGTAAAGTATGAATGGAGGTCATTCATTTGGGATGGGTAATATTAATTGTAGTCATGTACCTTCCAATTTTTTATCGAATTCATAAAAGATTAGACTTTTTAGAGAAAGAAGTTGAACGTTTATCTAAATAATCAACATAATATTATTATGTAAACTAAAGTGAAATAATAATTCATTTAAAAGGAGGGAGCCAATGAGGGTTTTTATCGTTTGCATGTTATGTAGTGTCATATTTCTAAGTGCATGTAGCATACCAGAAGAAGAAATCGAACAATTATCTCTAAATTATTGGAATAAAGATGTGACTTCTATGGTGTTATATCCAGAGGAAGACTCTAAAGATATACAATTATTTGTTGATGCTATAAACAACTCGGAGTTGTTACATGATAAAGTCATAATGACAGAACCATTTTTATCCTTTAATATTGATTTTGCTGATGAAAAAGAGAAAAATTATCATCTCTGGATCTTAACGAATGGCGAGGGATATATTCAACAGTTGCACCCAGAAGAAAATAAAACATTTCATATGGATTCTTCAGTAGCACTTGCTTTACAAAATTATTTTAAAAAACAAAACGATGTCGAACTGATAAACACCGAAATTGAATTTGAAAAAGATTAAATGATTTGGAAGGGACCATTATGAACATAATTTTACGTAATGATGAAACGGTATACATACGAGCATTTGAAGAAAAGGATTTTCTAGAAATCAATGAATTAAATAAAAAAGAAGGTTGGAATAACCTAGTTACAAAGCATGAAGATACTAAACGCGCTTGGATAAATTCTAACTTGGCGTTTGTAGCGGTAGTGAATGAACGAATTATCGGATATTGCCGGGGACTTACAGACGGTTCAATTAGCTTATACATTTGTGAATTATTAATAGATGAAAGCTTCAGAGGAAAAGGGTTAGGACAAAAAATCACGTATTACATTCATAGCCTGTATCCCAATACGCGGATGGAATTGCTGGCAAGTTCTACGTCTCATAGTTTTTATGAGAGTCAACATTACCGACCTTTTTATGGCTTTAGGAAAACATTCGAAGAATATGAAGTAAACATGAAAAAGGAATGCTAATTCAGTGTGATTTGCATGCCACAAATTCAGACAAATAAATAATGTTGATTTCCATTGCGGTGGACGCTTTCCGCGGGCAAGACTTCAGCCGCTTCCTTCGCGACGCTCAGTCCAGGGTCTTCAGCTCTTGCTGTTTCCGCAGGAGTCGCCACCTCCATTCCAATCAAAAGAATTTATAGTAATTATAGTAACGTGCTCTTATTTATAACTTTTGGATTAGCCCTTTTAATAACTTCATCGAACATATTTGCAACAAATTAAGTAGAAAATTGGTTGGCTATTTCTGAAGACTCCTGCGGAAAAACGAAATATGCTAGACCCCACAGACTCAACTGTCAGAGACAGATGAGTCGAGGAGGCTAGCGTTTCGTCCGCGGAAAGCGAAAGAAATAGCCAACCACCAATATATTAATATAAAGTTTTTATGTTGTGATTAAAAATAATAATTCTTTACCTTCAGTCTGAGGAATGCTAGTCCAATGTGAATTAGCATTCCTTTTCATGTTCTAATTTATAGCCAGCCACGTTCATATTGAACTGGTGATTTAATTTCTGTACGTAACTCCTTAGCAGCGCGATACGGCCAATAAGGATCGCGCAGAAGTTCGCGAGCTAAAAAGATTAAATCTGCTCGATCATTTTGTAAAATTTCTTCTGCATGAAGTGGAGACGTAATCAGTCCTACTGCACCTGTTGGAATAGGAGTGTCATGTTTAATCGTTTCAGCAAAACTAACCTGATACCCAGGAAAGACATCAATTGGTGCCGGTACGTTTGCCCCAGAGCTAACATCTACTAAATCTACATCTTGTTCTTTCATCCATTTTGTCATCGTTACATATGAGTCAGGCGTCATTCCACCTTCTGTATAATCATGTGCTGATATGCGTACAAAAAGTGGACCATTCCATACCAATCTTACGGCATCAATCGTTTCTCGTAACAGTCTGTATCGATTTTCGTCATTTCCACCATATTCATCTGAGCGTTTATTCGTTAAAGGAGAAAGAAACTCATTAATTAAGTAACCATGAGCACCATGAAGTTCAATAACATCAAATCCGGCTGTTTTTGAGCGTATTGCTGCTTCTTTAAAAGCCATAACTGTGTTTTTGATATCTTTTATTGTCATTTCGTTTGGCGTTTTGTAGTGCTCATTAAATGCCAAAGGAGATGGGGCATATATATCACCGTCTACAGTTGCTTTTCTTCCTGCGTGAGCTAGTTGAATACCTGTTTTTGCGCCGTGAGATTTCATTAAATTGACTACTTCCGTTAACCCTTTAGTATGTTCATCACTCCAAATACCCAAATCTTGAGCAGAAATTCTTCCTTCGGGTTGAACCGCTGTAGCTTCAAGAATAATTAACCCAACTTGTCCTACAGCACGTGTTGCGTAATGCGTACGATGCCAATCCTCAATCTGCCCATCCTGGTTATGGCTTGAGTATTGACACATGGGAGCCATAACAATTCTATTTTTAAATGTCACATCTTTAATTGTATATTCTTGAAATAATTTTGCCATTTATGAAAACTCCTCCTCTTATGTATATAATAGAGTATAGCAAATTCACAATAATTTTAGTGTTTCTCCTGCTCATATGAAATGGATGAAATATACCCGAGTATGTAAAAATGGAATTAAGTGCATGTATTTGTTATGTTTCACTACGTGGGTTTTGTGGGAAAATAGAAATATGTCGATATTTGTAGTAACATGTTATGCTAATAACAATAATATTTTTAGTAGATAAAGGGGATTTTTGAAAAATGAGTTTAACTCCTACGCAAAGAATTGAATTACATGGTTTTAATAACTTAACAAAGACATTAAGTTTTAATATGTACGATATTTGTTATACAAGAACGAAGGAAGAACGTGAAGCTTATATCAATTATATTGATGAGCAGTATAATGCTGAACGGTTAACGAAGATTTTAACGGATGTAACGGACATTATCGAAGCGAATGTCTTAAATATTGCCAAACAAGATTATGAGCCTCAAGGAGCAAGCGTAACAATTCTTGTTTCTGAAGGTCCAGTTGATCAGTCTCCTATGGAATCATTTAAAGAATCACCAGGTCCTTTCCCTGAAACAGTAGTTGGACATTTAGATAAGAGCCATATTACAGTTCATACGTATCCTGAATATCACCCTGATGAAGGAATTAGTACGTTTAGAGCAGATATCGACATTTCAACATGTGGAGAAATCTCTCCACTAAAAGCTCTGAACTTTTTGATTCATTCATTTGAAACAGACGTAATGGTTATTGACTATCGTGTTCGTGGATTTACAAGAGACGTAAAAGGTCATAAACTATTTATTGACCATGATATTGATTCGATCCAAAATTATATTCCAGATAGCTTGCAAGAAGTTTATCAAATGATAGATGTTAACGTCTATCAAGAAAATATATTCCATACGAAATGTAAATTAAAAAAATTCGACTTAAATAATTACTTGTTTGGTTATTCGGCTGAAGAATTATCAGAAGATGAGCAAAGAGCCATTTCGAAAAAGTTAAAAAAAGAAATGGATGAAATTTTTTACGCTAAAAATATGTCTTAAGTTATGTTAGGAAGGTTGTTTACAGCCTTCCTTTTTTCTTTGTACTGAATAAAATGAATAAGTTTACTGCTTCAATATCAGAAAAGTATTAGCTATCACCATTTTGGAAGTGAGCCAATTTTTCTAAGAGAAAATTTGTTATTCAAATTGTTTTCCTAATTCTCTTGAACGCAATTCAGCATCTTTTAAACAATTGCCGAGAATCTCAATAAAATTATTTTTTTGTAAGGTTGCAAGTCCCGCTTCAGTTGTTCCGCCTGGGCTAGTTACTTGCTTGCGAAGGACTTCTGGTGATTCTGAAGATTGTTTCATCATCTCAGCTGAGCCTGCGAGAGTTTCAATGAGTAAATCACGTGCCACTTTTGAGGAAAGTCCAAGTGACACAGCCGCTTCTTCAAAAGCTTCAACAAAATAATAGACATATGCTGGACCACTTCCGGATAATGCTGTAATGACATGTAATTCATCTTCCTCTACCTGCATCACGGTTCCAATAGCATTTAATAAATTTATTATTTTTATTTTCGTTGTTTCATCTACAATGGAGTTCCACGATACAGCACTTGCTGACATGCCAATAGTAGCGGAGGTATTTGGCATGCAGCGAGCAATTGGACGATGACCAAGTTCTTTCTCGATTGTTGACATTGGGACACCGGCAACTACTGATAATACGACAGTAGAAGGTGAGAGGTAGGTTGAAATGCTTTTCATTGCTTCCTGAACGTCTTTAGGTTTAGTAGCCAAGATAATCAAGTCTGCCATACGAATCTGCTCTTTATTCTCCATAATGATTTGTAAACCATATGTCTTCTTCAAATATTCTTGTTTGACGAGATCTGATTTATTCAACACATAAACGTTATCAAAAGAAACCGTCTTCTCTTTTTCCCATCCTTGAATAATTGCTTGTACCATGGATCCCGCTCCAATAAAAACAATCGTCTTCATTTAAATGCCTCCCTAAAATCAGTGTATGAAAAAAACATGCGCTCCCGTCCTAATAAAAGGACGAAAACGCATGTTTCCGCGGTACCACCTAGTTTCACTCGAAAATGAGTACAACTTTTCTTCATATCGTGAAGTTACGTCCATGTTTGCATGGAAGCTCCAAAGTAGGTTCATCGCAAGAGTGGGATTTGTACCTTTCAGCCGGTGAATACAATTTCTGTTTTCCATCATCACAATTACTATTCTTTTTCAACGCTTGCCGTTTTTAAATTATTCAAAAGTATATGCGTCCTTCTTTTGACTTGTCAAGTACAAAAGATGATGACGTCATCCTAAAAACCCTGTACAATGTAGTGAATAGTGATTCATTTTAAGGAGAATGCCATATGATACATAAATTAATTTTACCTACACCATTTGCTGTTGGAGATGTAAATGCTTATTTATTAAAAGGAGATGCACTTTCCTTGATAGATGCTGGACCAAAGACTCCTGAAGCTTATGAAGCCTTGGAGCGGGGAATAAAAGAAGCTGGATATTCATTTAATGACGTGGAGCAAGTCTTTTTAACTCATCACCATCCTGATCATGCAGGCTGGATTGATGCATTCCCGCAAGCTAAAGTATTTGGACATGTTTACAATGACCTTTGGTTAACACGCGACCCTGCTTTCTTTGCTTATCATGATGAATTTTATTTAGAAAGATTGATTGAAGAAGGGGTTCCTGAGAAATACCATTCATGGGTTGAAAAGATGAAACGTCCAGTTTCATTCTTAGGGAACCGCCCACTTGATGTGACACTTGAAGAAAATGATTCTTTGCCAGGTCATCCAGGCTGGTCAGTCATTGAAACACTTGGTCATGCACAAAGCCATGTATCGTTTTGGCATGCTGAAAACAAAGAAATGATTGGTGGAGACCATATATTAGAAAAAATTTCTTCTAATCCATTAATCGAACCACCACTTGATCCAAGTGCCGGAAGACCTCAAGCAATGCTACAGTACAATGAATCATTGAAAAAAATCCTTTCGATGCCAGTTGAAAAAATTTATAGTGGTCATGGCAATGAAGTCTTTCACGTACATGCACTCATTACGCATCGCTTAGAGAAACAACATGAGCGAGCGATGAAAGTATTAACCATGCTTGCTAGTAAACCACTTACCATATTTGAAATTACACAAAAGCTTTTCCCAACGGTTTATGAAAAAGAACTTGGTTTGACTCTATCTGAGACAATTGGACAAGTAGATTACTTATTATCTGAAGGACTTGCCATCGAATCCAGAGATCAGAACGGAGTTTTTACCTATGCACAAGCATAGAATCGCTTTAGTTACTGGTGCGACAAGTGGTGTCGGGTTGCAAGTCGCAAAAGACTTGAAAGAAAAAGGATTTGATGTGTTTGCTACAGGTCGTTCAAAAGAAGCCCTTCAAAAATTGAACGATCAAGGTATCCATACGATAGAAGCTGATTTGTTAATGGAAGATGCAGTTGATTTGATAGCTAGTCAATGTCCATCTCCTGATATTGTTGTTTTCTCTGCAGGAATTGGAACTTTTGCGTTAGCTCACGAAACAACGGATGAGCAAATTGAACAAATGATGCGTGTTAATGTGATTGCTCCAATGAAATTGACGAGTCGCTTACTGCCACATATGATTTCTCGAAAAGCGGGTCATCTAATTTATGTAGCGTCACAAGCAGGTAAAGTCGCTACACCGAAGGCATCTGTTTATGCAGCTACTAAACATGCACTTCTTGGGTACGCAACAGCAACTCGTATGGAAGTCCAAGCGCACAATATACATGTAACGACTATAAATCCTGGTCCGATTGATACACCTTTTATAGATCTTGCTGATGCGACAGGAACTTATAAGACATCGTTGAAGAAGTTTTTATTGTCTGTGGATGAAGTGGCTGATGCTATTATCAATGTAATTGATCGACCGAGAAGAGAAGTGGATTTACCCTGGTATATGGGTGTATCCAGTAAAATATACAGCATGGCACCAGGCGCGATTGAGAAACTTGGCAAAAACTTTTTTGATAAAAAATAAGAATCGTAAAGAGTTACCTATGAGACTGTTCTTTAGACTGCAAACAAAAGAATTATGGCTAAACATAAAAGTTTGACTTCTCATCTATTGCAATTGACTTATTTAGAAGGCGGTAGGCTATTTCTTTCGCTTTCCGCGGACGAAACGCCAACCTCCTCGGCTCATCTGTCTCTGACAGCTAAGCCTGCGGGGTCTAGCGTGCTTCGTTTTTCCGTAGGAGTCTTCAGAAATAGCCTACCACTTTCCTGTTAAAATAGTTTGCAGTGCATATTAAAGCTAATAGAAAAGCTAATTTAAGCTATACAAAATGATTTTTTAAGTGTGTATTTAATGAAATTTTGTCTATGTCAACTGAATTTGAATTGCATAAACCCATTACGTGATACGGTCATTAAATTAATAATTACTTAAAGTTTGATTAACTCGAATGTATATTTTATGAGCAAAACGCATTTTATTATATTCATATTTACAACAACATAAGTTGATTGGAATGGAGGTGGCGACTCCAGGGGAACAGCACAATTTTTTAGACCCTGGACTGAGCTTCGCGAGTGAAGCGGCTAAAATCGTGCCCCCGGAAAGCGTCTACCGCAATAGAAATCAACATCAATAATAAATCCACAGTCAAAAGAGTTGCCTATGAGGCAACTCTTTTTTGAATAGTTAAACTTTTTATTATGCATGATAATACACTTGTATACATTTTTATTCCATGTTACTATGCATGTATATTAATTCATAAATTATGAATAAAAATACATTGGAGGAATGAGCATATGAATAAAAAAGTTGTTTTAGCATATTCAGGAGGACTAGATACATCAGTGGCAATACCTTGGTTAAAAGAACAAGGATACGATGTTATCGCTGTTTGTTTAGACGTAGGAGAGGGGAAAGATCTTGAATTTATTAAAAATAAAGCCATTCAAATAGGTGCTGTAGAAAGTTATATGATTGATGCAAAAGACGTATTTGCGAATGAGTATGCAAAATTAGCTCTTCAAGCTCATACGTGGTATGAAGGGAAATACCCATTAGTCTCAGCTTTATCACGTCCGCTGATTTCAAAAAAATTAGTTGAAATTGCTGAACAAACAGGTGCAAACGCAGTCGCTCATGGATGTACAGGCAAAGGGAATGATCAAGTTCGTTTTGAAGTGTCGATCAACGCCTTGAACCCTTTATTAGAAGTAATTGCGCCAGTGCGTGAGTGGAGCTGGTCACGTGAAGAAGAAATTAATTACGCAAAAATGAATAACATTCCTATCCCTGTAAACTTAGATAGTCCATTTTCAATTGACCAAAATCTTTGGGGACGTTCAAATGAGTGTGGGGTATTAGAAGACCCGTGGGCTTCACCACCAACAGATGCTTATGAGTTGACCGTTGCTTTGGAAGATACTCCTGATGTTGCAGATATTATTGAAATTACGTTTGAACAAGGGGTTCCAGTTGCATTAGATGGGATACCGTATTCATTTTCTGATTTGATTTTGCACTTAAATGAGGTTGCAGGAAAACATGGAGTTGGGCGTATTGATCATGTTGAAAATCGTCTAGTTGGTATTAAATCGCGTGAAGTGTATGAAGTACCAGGAGCACATACGCTATTGCTCGCACATAAAGAGTTAGAAGATATTACGCTAGTGAAGGAGTTAGCACATTTCAAACCAGTGATTGAAAAGAAATTGACTGAACTTATATATGAGGGATTATGGTTTTCACCGTTAAAGGTGGCACTAGAAGCATTCTTACAAGAAACACAAGTGTATGTAAACGGTGTTGTTCGCGTGAAATTATTTAAAGGACATGCGATTGTTGAAGGCCGTAAATCACCTAATTCGCTGTATGACGAAAAACTAGCAACCTATACAACAGAAGATGAATTTAATCATGCTTCTGCTGTTGGATTCATTGAATTGTGGGGATTACCTACAAAAGTCCACGCTTTAGTTAATAAAGGAGAAAAGAAGGTGTTCTCTTGACAAAGTTATGGGGGGGACGTTTTCAGAAATCTGCAGAACAATGGGTAGATGATTTTGGAGCGTCAATCGAATTTGATCAACAACTCGTGATGGAAGATATTGATGGGAGTATGGCACATGTATCCATGCTTGGTGATTGTGAAATTTTACCGCCTGAGGAAGTTGAGCTTATTCTATCTGGTCTAGTTCAATTAAAAGAGCAAGCTGAAAAGGGCGAATTGACTTATTCCGTGGCCAATGAAGACATTCATTTGAATTTGGAGAAAATGTTGATTGACTTAATTGGACCAATTGGTGGAAAACTTCATACAGGACGTAGTAGAAATGACCAAGTGGCAACTGATATGCATTTATATTTAAAAAAACGTATCGGTGAAATCATTGAACTCATCTCTATTTTTCAGCAAACAATTATATTAAAGGCTGAAGAGCAAGTGGAGACAATTGCTCCTGGTTATACCCATTTGCAACGAGCACAACCGATCTCATTTGCGCATCATTTAATGGCTTATTTTTGGATGCTTGAGCGCGATAAAAATCGATTTAGTGAATCTTTGAAGCGTGTGGATGTGTCTCCTCTAGGAGCTGGAGCTCTTGCAGGAACAACTTTTCCGATTGACCGGACGTTAGCCGCTGCTAATCTAAATTTCGGTGATATTTATGCAAATAGCATGGATGCAGTCAGTGATCGTGATTTTATTGTTGAGTTTTTGAGTGACTCTTCTTTAGTCATGATGCATTTGTCGCGTTTCGCGGAAGAAATCATTTTATGGTCAAGTCAAGAATTCCAATTCATTGAACTCGATGATGCTTTTGCAACCGGTTCAAGTATTATGCCCCAAAAGAAAAATCCGGATATGGCCGAATTAATTCGCGGCAAAACGGGTCGTGTATATGGCAATCTATTTAGCTTGCTGACTACGTTAAAAGGTTTACCTCTTACTTACAACAAAGATATGCAAGAAGACAAGGAGGGAATGTTTGATACGGTTCAAACGCTCATTGGTTCTTTAAAGATTTTTGAAGGAATGGTCCGGACGATGACTGTTCATACAGAAAAACTGCATACAGCTGTTCATCAAGATTTTTCGAATGCAACCGAACTGGCTGATTATTTAGCAACGAAAGGGATGCCTTTTAGAGAAGCACATGAAGTTACTGGCAAGCTTGTGTTTCTATGTATTCAGAGAGGTATCTATTTACTTGATTTGCCACTTTCGGACCTTGTAGATGCAAGCTACTTAATTGAGGAGGATGTTTACGACGTATTGTCACCAATGGCTGCTGTAACACGTCGTAATTCTGAAGGTGGAACAGGGTTTGACCAAGTACGAATTCAAATCGAAAAAGGAAAGAAATTGATGTAAAGATTGTCCCACTAAGTTAGTTTGTGCTAACTGGTGGGATTTTTTCGCCTATAAAACAGAAATAGAGCGCCAGGGGAAGCACTCTATTTTTTACTCATGTTGCTAGAAAGGGGCTAACCTATGAGCTGCTTATTATAAAAATGTTGCACCGACAATAATCAACAAGATAAACAATACAACAATCAAAACGAATGTATTACTGTTGTCATTGTTGTAACATCCGCCATAACCTCCCATGACTTTCCCTCCTTTCAGTTCGAACTTATTGTTAGATTATGAAAGGAATACAGGAGGGCATGGGAGATTAGCGGATATAAGTGAAATTAAACTTAAGTAATAAATTTTATTGGACGGAAAGAAAGCATAAGACTCTACTCATTGTGCTAATTTCTTGATGAGTCAATTTCATAGATTTTAATTCTGATACTGATGTGAAATATTATCCATGTATTGATAAAGAACATGTGTTCGAGGTATACTTTTAAAAGAGAACATTCGTTCTGTGAGGAGGAGAACATCATGTATGAGCAATATCCAGATCGAAAAATCGTTTGTTTAGATATGCGTAGTTTTTACGCTAGTTGTGCGGCAGCGGATGAAGGTCTAGATGTGATGAACACACCTATTGCGATTATTGGGAATCAAGAACAGAAAGGAAGTGTCGTACTTGCTGCCTCACCACCATTAAAAAAAGAATTTGGTGTAAAAACAGGAACCCGACTGTTTGAAATTCCTGATCATCCAGATATTCGAATAATTGAACCTAAAATGGGTTTTTTCGTAGATGTTTCCATGGAAATCACGCGTTTACTTAGTGAATATGTACCGAAAGAAGCGATTCATGTGTATTCGGTAGACGAAAGCTTTATTGACTTAAGTGGAACAGAACGATTGTGGGGACCGATTGAAGAGACCATCCAACGTATACAAGATGATTTATTAGATATGTTTCAGTTACCATCTGCAATGGGCATGGGACCCAATATGTTGATGTCAAAATTAGCACTTGATATAGAAGCGAAAAAAACAGGGTTTGCAAGATGGACCTATGAAGATGTTCCAAAGAAGCTGTGGCCCGTTTCACCGCTACGCGAAATGTGGGGGATAGGACCACGAATGGAGAAAAACCTTAACGGAATGGGTATTTTTTCTGTCGGTGATTTAGCCAATTCGAGTTTAGCTGAGTTGGAGTCGAAATTTGGGGTTATGGGCAACCAATTGTATCATCATGCTTGGGGGATCGATTTATCCGATTTAGGCTCATCGATTATAGAGGGGCAAGTTAGTTATGGAAAAGGTCAAATATTATTTCGTGATTACAGAAAACCTGAAGACATACTCGCTGTGGTTTTAGAAATGACGGAAGATGTCGCTAGAAGAGCACGTGAGGCTGGCAAAGTTGGTCGAACAATTCATCTCGGAGTAGGCTATAGTAAGGACGCATTCGGAGGAGGATTTCACCGCTCTCGTTCAATGGAAGAGGGAACGAATGACACGATGAAGATTTATCATATGTGCGTGAAATTACTAGCGGAACATTTTGAAGAACTTCCCGTCAGACGTTTATCTGTTACCTTATCTAATCTTGAGCCTGAACATTCAATGCAACTGAGTTTATTTGATGTGCAGAAATGGCGCAACAGGAAACTGGGAGCCGCCATGGATCAGATTCGTAGCAAATATGGATCGGCCTCTCTTTTACGTGCTGTGTCTTACACAGATGCGGGGACTGCACGTACACGTGCCAAACTTATCGGTGGGCATAAGGCAGAATAAAGAAGAGATGCCATAGAAATAGAAAATATTTCACAAATCGAATAATGTCTATCTCCTATCTTCTCTAAATTCCGAACATTTGCTAAACTAATCTAGTCTGCAAAAAAGAAGCGGGGGAAATGGAACGTGAAAGTATTTTTAGAATTAGGGTGGTTTTTTAAAGAGAGAAAGAAACAGTACATCATCGGTATCCTCATGCTGATGGTCGTTGCGTTTTTGCAACTGCTGCCACCTAAAATAATTGGCTATGTTGTGGATGAAATCCGACTAAATACGCTTACAGGAGAAACGCTACTCAAATGGATCTTGGTTTTAGCGGCGGCAGCTATTGCGATGTATGTAATACGCTATTACTGGCGAATGATGATTTTCGGTTCAGCTATTTTGCTCGCACGCCAATTGAGAGCAAGATTATTTCGCCACTTTACACGCATGTCACCACAGTTTTATCAAAAACGTCGAGTTGGAGATTTAATGGCACATGCAACGAATGATTTGTCCGCAGTTCAACAAACTGCTGGAGCGGGCGTTCTAACGCTCGTTGACTCTCTAACTACTGGTGGGTTTGTCATTGCTGCAATGGCGATAACAATCAACTGGAAACTGACACTCATTGCTCTTATTCCAATGCCTATTATGGCTTATTTAACAAATTACTATGGGAAATTGTTGCACAGTCGTTTTCATTTTGCCCAAGAAGCTTTTTCGAATTTAAATGATAAAGCACAAGAGAGTATATCAGGCATCAAAGTAATTAAAACATTTGGTCAAGAAAAAGAAGATATTCAAGATTTTGTTCAGTTATCAGATGATGTGGTTCAAAAAAATGTTCATGTTGCTAAGGTAGATTCTCTATTTGATCCGACCATTTCAGCTATTGTAGGGGTTTCTTTCTTTTTATCTATCTTTTTTGGTGCGAGATTTATAATAGCTGGTGAAATGACGATAGGTGATTTAATCGCCTTCACCGCATATCTGGGATTATTAGTGTGGCCAATGCTTGCATTTGGTTGGTTGTTTAATATCGTGGAAAGAGGACGTGCTTCTTACGATCGAATCCGTACGCTACTAGCAGAACCAGCCGATATAGATGACGCAGAACATGCTTTAGATGAAGAAGCACAAGGTGACTTAGACGTAAATATCACAGAATTCAAATTCCCAGAAGACGATCGAGCAGCATTAAAAGATGTCCACTTTACACTTAAGCGTGGAGAGACACTTGGTATTGTCGGAAAAACGGGTTCCGGAAAAACAGCTATTTTGAAGTTATTACTACGTGAATTTGAAGGCTACAATGGGGACATTACATATGGCGGTCATTCAATCAATGTTTATAAAAAAGAACGCCTTCGTTCAGCAATAGGATATGTGCCGCAAGATCATTTCTTATTCTCAACAACAGTAGCAGGAAATATTGCATTTTCAAATACAAGTGCTCCAATTGAAGAGGTATACGAAGCAGCGAAATTAGCCCATATTCATGAAGATATTTTAAAATTCACAAATGGTTATGAAACTATTGTTGGAGAAAGAGGCGTGTCTTTATCAGGTGGACAAAAGCAACGTATTTCCATCGCTCGCGCGTTAATGATGAAACCAGAATTACTTATTTTAGATGATTCCTTATCAGCTGTAGATGCTAAAACGGAAGAAGCCATTTTAGAATCTTTAAAAGCAACACGTACAGACGAAACGACGATTATTACTGCACATCGATTAAGTGCCATTCAACATGCACATCAAATTATCGTGATGCATGAAGGAACGATTGTCGAAAAAGGCTCTCACGTTGAACTAATGGAACAACAAGGACGATATTACGAGATGTATCAACTGCAGCAATTAGAAGCGCTCGTGGAAATGGGGGGTGAGGTTTGATGGAACAACAACTTAAACTCACGGGAAAAGATCAAAGTATTATATTGAAAAGATTGATCTCCTATTTGAAACCACATAAAAAAGTAATTATTTTTGCTTTGTTTTTGTTAGGATTAACAGTTGTTGGTGACGTGCTAGGTCCGATACTCATTAAAACGTTTATTGACGATTATTTGACTGTTCGAAATTTCCCAACAGGACCTCTTGTTGGACTAGCTGCTGCCTATATATTTATTCAAATAAGTAATGTTTTTATAAGCTATTTTCAATTACTGAAATTCCAAGAAATTGCCTTAAAAATTATTCAACAAATGCGTATCGATGTCTTTACTAAGGTGCAAAACCTTGGGATGCGTTATTTTGATCAAACTCCAGCAGGGAGCATCGTGTCTCGTGTAACGAATGACACAGAAGCCATTAAGGATATGTTTGTCAGCGTATTAGTAGGGTTTGTTCAAAGTGCATTCTTAATAGTTGGTGTATACATCGCCATGTTTATCTTGAATGTGAAATTGGCACTTGTAACGTTATTACTGTTACCTATCTTGTTTTTCATTATTGTCACGTATCGTCGGTATAGTTCGGTATTTTATCAAGACTTACGCGAACGTTTAAGTCAATTAAATGCTAAATTAGCAGAGTCTCTACAAGGAATGTCGATGATTCAAGCATTTCGACAAGAGCCAAGGCTAAAAGATGAATTCAATGATATTAATGAACAACATTGGAAAGCTGGCCAACGAAATATAAAAATG
Source organism: Paenisporosarcina sp. (assembly GCA_041605715.1). Taxonomy (GTDB): domain Bacteria; phylum Bacillota; class Bacilli; order Bacillales_A; family Planococcaceae; genus Paenisporosarcina. The sequence goes on along the minus strand of JBFIXW010000004.1, from coordinate 37,806 downwards.
GATAGTCTTTTACTACGCCCTGCAATTGATTTGGTGTATGCATTAGCCTTGATTATGTTACTAAGCTACTTCGGGATTACGTCATTTACGAATACGATAGAAGTAGGGGTTATCTATGCATTCGTTACGTATATTGATCGTTTCTTTGAACCGATTAATCAAGTGATGCAACGTCTATCCATTTTCCAACAAGCGATTGTTGCTGGTTCACGTGTTTTCAAATTATTAGATGAAGAAGAGTTATCGCCTGCACAAGGAAATACAAACGCTCAAATAAACTCAGGGAAAATCGAGTTTAATAATGTAACATTTTCTTATGATGGTCAAACGGATGTCTTGAAGAACATTTCATTTACAGCTCAACCAGGAGAAACCGTTGCACTTGTTGGTCATACTGGGAGCGGGAAAAGCTCCATCATCAATTTATTGATGCGTTTTTATGAATACGAACATGGTGAAATTTTAATAGACGGTCACTCCATAAAAGACTTTAAAACATTAGAAATGCGCGAAAAAATGGGATTAGTATTGCAAGATCCATTTTTATTCTTTGGGGATATAGAAAGCAATATTCGTTTGCATAAACAAAGCATGACAGATGCAGAGGTACGTGCTGCCGCTGAATTCGTTCAAGCAGATACTTTCATTAACGCACTGCCTGACAGATACAAACAAAAGGTAACGGAAAGAGGTTCCACATTTTCTAGTGGTCAACGTCAACTCGTCGCATTTGCACGTACAATGGCGACCGATCCTAAAATTTTAGTGCTTGATGAAGCAACAGCTAATATTGATACGGAAACAGAAGTTGCCATTCAGTCCAGTTTGGAAAAAATGCGACTCGGTCGAACAACTATCGCAATCGCCCATCGTTTAAGTACCATTCAAGATGCAGAATTAATTTTAGTTCTCCATCAAGGTGAAATCGTAGAGCGGGGAAGTCACCAAGAATTATTAGCAAGCAAGGGCTTGTACCACAAGATGTATTTATTACAAAATGGCATTGTTGAAGAAAAAGTATAAGTGAACAGGACATCTAAATGATGTCCTTTTCAGTCTGTAGATAAATAAAAATTGTTGATTTCCGTTGCGGCGGACGCTTTCCGCGGCGTTTCGTCCGCGGAAAGCGAAAGAAGTAGCAGACCACTTTCTTTTTCTAATGAAGTGTAATAGTTGTTTATAGTCTGAGCCGGACATCAAAATGATGTCCGGTTTTTTTGGCCATAAAAATGTCATAAGCGTTTTTGACGTTTTTCCTCGTATAATTTGTTACGATATGAATAGAAATGAAAAGGAGCAACCTACATGAGTACCGATATTAATTTATTTTTAGCATTTGGAGCGGGTTTCTTAAGCTTCATATCGCCTTGTACATTGCCTTTGTATCCAGCATTTTTGTCATATATTACAGGTATGACATTAGATGAATTGAAAACTGACCGAGGGATTTTGCAAAAACGAGGAATCTTGCATACATTATTTTTTCTTCTAGGTTTTTCATTTATTTTCATCGCCCTCGGATTTGGAACTAATTTTGTGAATACTGCTTATATTCAGTATCAAGATTTAATTAGACAAATTGGCGCTATTTTTATTGTCATATTTGGATTAATTATTGTGGGTGTTTTCAAACCCGAATTTTTAATGAAGGATCGGAAAGTTCAATTTAAAAATAGACCATCTGGTTATTTAGGGACAGTTTTAATTGGTATGGCGTTTGCAGCAGGCTGGACCCCTTGTACTGGACCTATTCTAGGATCTGTATTTTTACTTGGTGCAGCTAACCCAGGATCTGGCGTATGGTACATGCTTTCTTATGTACTTGGTTTTGCCATCCCGTTTTTTGTCCTTTCTTTCTTTATTACACGTATGAATTGGATTCGAAAACACAATATGAAAATCGTTAAAATTGGTGGATATATAATGATTGCCGTTGGGATTTTGTTGTTCTTTGATGGAATGACTTACCTAATTACTTTATTAGGACCATTTTTTGGTGGTTTTCAAGGCTTTTAACACGTAAACTATAGATATATAGTTTGGAGTGATAAGAATGCGTAGAGTTTTAGTTGTGGATGATGCGTTATTTATGCGCGTCACTATTGGAAATATGCTCAAAGAATTGCAATTTGAAGTTGTTGGTGAAGCGGAGAATGGGAAAATAGCGGTGGAAAAATATCGAGAATTACAACCTGATATTGTGACAATGGATATTACCATGCCCGTTATGTCTGGTATTGAAGCAGTTAAATTGATTACGACCGAATATCCAGAAGCAAAAATCGTCATGATCTCTGCGCTTGGCCAACAACGTCTATTAAAAGAAGCACTTGAAAATGGTGCGAAAGATTTTATTACAAAGCCCTTCCACCCAGTTCAATTAGAACAGGTGATGAATAATGTAACGATGGACTTTGATGATAAGTAAATCAAAAGAATTTGTTATCCATGAACGGCAATAGAGGAGAAAAAACATGTTTTTTGATCAAATACCTTCCCAGTGGCTCATTATTGGGTCTAGCGTAATTGCTGTTGTAATGGGTTCCGTTGTCATGACAGTTCGAATGAAAGCAGCGAAAAAGCCAGCAACTGCAAAGAAAATTATTTTGCCACCGCTTTTTATGTCTACAGGGGCACTTATGTTTGTTTTTGAGTATTTCCGAGTGCCACCTATGCAAATTATTGAAGCAGTAGGGGTAGGATTACTATTTTCTACAGTTCTCATTTGGACTTCTAAGTTCGAAATAAAAGATGGAGACATCTATCTAAAACAATCAAAAGCATTTATCTTCATCCTAATCGGCTTATTAATTCTTCGTCTAATTGCCAAGATGCTATTAAGCTCGACTATTGATATAGGTGAATTAAGCGGTATGTTTTGGTTGTTAGCATTTGGAATGATTGTTCCCTGGCGCATTGCCATGTTGCTGCAGTTCAATAAGTTGAAAAAGACACAGCTTCATCAAGCACTATAAAAGCCGACCTTCTAATTTTGAAGGTCGGCTTTTATTTGTCAATCAAATAGATGTTCGTAAGGAGTCATATCCACTTGCATTTCTTTTAGTTTTTTTCGTAAAAATTTGTGGTCACGCTTTGGTGTTGCTTGAATATATCCTCGGATGATGTGGTCTTGTTCAATAGATTTAGCGTTTTCTTCAAGCGCAATTTGTCCAACTTTTCCTGCTATCTTTTGTTTTGCAACAGGGCGGAACAGATCAGGAACAGGAGTTACGAGCTCATTTAACAAAGCTTTGGCTTGATCTCCCCATAAATGCAGTGATTTTTCAACATAGTATTCTTCCCAATCCAATACCGATTTTCCATCGTCTTTAGGTAGAACCTTTAAAAATTTTCGAAACATAAAGTATCCACCAATGGCAAATAATCCACCGAGAACGAATACCCAAAATATGATAAACCATAAAAACCAACCATCTAGTGCCATTTCTTTTTCACCTCAAATTATCTCTATTTCCATTATAGAAGGTAAATGATAAAAATTCACGCTCGATATTCTTTTAACGAAATTAAATAAAAGCTTACGACACAAATTCGTTAGAAAAGAAGAAACCTCACTCCTTGTATTCTTAAAAATCATTCGATAAGATGAGAAAGAATGAAAGTGGGGCGAAATGATGACTCGATTTACAAAATTTCTTACATGGACCATTCTTAGTGCCATCATACTAACTGGTTGTAACTCAAATAGTTTTAAAGCAGAAACAGAATGGGAAATTGACTCTTTTAATCATGACTCCCATAGAGGTGAAGAAGTATCATTAGATACATTAAAGGGACAAGTTTGGCTAGCAACATTCATTTTCACGAATTGTGAGACAGTATGTCCACCTATGACTATGAATATGACAGAAGTGCAAGAAGAATTAATAGCACAAGGTGTTGAAGACTATCAAATTGTGGCATTTAGTGTGGATCCAGAAGTAGATACACCAGAAGTTTTAGCAGACTACATTTCCAAGTATAATGTGCCCGATGAATCGAAATGGCAATTACTAACTGGATATGCACAAGATTATTTAAGTCAATTTGCGCGAGACTCTTTCAAAGTTATCGTTCAAGATGATCCTAATACAAATCAAGTTACGCATGGTACAAGTTTTTATTTGGTAAATCAAGAAGGTTATGTGGTTAAAAGCTATTCAGGTGTAAGCGATGTTCCAAATAAGGAAATTGTGACTGATATGAAAGCATTAATTGAAGATGGAAAGTAAAAGAACTGGCAAAAACCAGTTCTTTTTTTTACCTATTTTTGTTGTTTTAATAAATCACGAATTTCAACTAACAAAGCTTCTTTCGCATCAATGGTAGGTCCTTCTTCAATAACATCCTCTTTTTTACGTTGGAATTTCATCAGTAATCTTACAAACATAAAAATAGCGTAGGCTATGATTACAAAATCAAAAATAGATTGGATAAAGTTCCCAATCAATACTTCGGATTTTCCAACAGTCCAAATGATACTTGTGAAATCTATCCCGCCTAATACGATGCCTAAAAATGGAGTAATGATATCCGAAACGAGAGAAGAAATGATTTTCCCGAATGCTGCCCCTATGACAACTGCGATTGCTAGATCCATGACATTCCCTTTTAAAGCAAATTTCTTAAAATCCTGCCACATTTTTCTTCACCCCCTTAAGAATAGTCTACTGAATGTCGATACTATTGTATAGAGAAGGTATTATACCTAGTATAGGTTTTTAAATAGGAGGAATTGGTTCGTGACCTATCAGTCTATATACAAGTTTCATGCGTTTCGAATTGTTTTTATATATGCGATTTTTGGAACGATATGGATTTTATTTTCGGATTCTTTCATGTTTCACTATGTACCTGAATTTAAATCTTTTTCTTTAATGAAAGGGATATTTTATATTATCTTCACCTCTTTTTTACTCCTCTATTTATTAAGATACTCTTGGGGAGAAATTGATGAAGCTCAAAAGAAGTTACATACATTTTTACAAACAGATCCCCTTACAAAATTACATAACCGAATTGCTCTACAAAGTAAATTAGAATTTTTAGTACAAGAAGGTCAATCATTTTGTTTGTTATTTATCAATGCTGATCGATTTAAAACGTTCAATGAACAATATGGTCACCTTTTTGGAGATGAATTATTGAGACAAATGGCGAATCGTATGACAGATATTGCACCAAAGAAAAATGCTGCATATTTAGCTAGATGGGGAGCAGATGAATTCATCCTAGTATTAAAAGGAATCGACAAAAATACAGTGAAAGAACTTACACTAAATTTACAAATGCAATTGCAAGAACCAATGATAATTTTCAATCAAAAGGTTAGCTTAACTTTTAGTTTAGGAGGCTCTTTTTACCCAGAAGATGCCCAAGTACCAAGTGATTGCATCCGTTTTTCTGAATTAGCACTTCATGAAGCTAAGTCAGAAGGAGGGAGTACCATTGTTTACTATCATAATGATTTATCAGCAAAGGCATTAAATCGCTTTGAATTAGAAAACGGCCTAAAAATGGCTATTCCTAATAATGAATTATTTGTTGTCTATCAGCCACAATTTTCTGCTTTAAGTGGAGAGTTAATTGGGTACGAAGCTTTATTACGATGGAAATATAAAGAAAAGTTAATTTCTCCTGCTGAATTTATTCCAATAGCAGAAGAATCAGGATTAATTGTTCCAATTGGAGAATTTGTCATACAAACTTCGTGCAGACAACTCTTGCATCTAAATAAACAAGGTTACAAAGATATCGTTATGAGTGTAAATGTGTCATCTCGACAGTTTTATCAATTAGAATTTGTAAACCGACTACTTGAAATTGTGATAAAAGAAAAAGTGAATCCGAATCAAATCATGATCGAAATCACGGAGTCTATCATAATGAAATCCACAAGCTTTGTAATGGAATCGTTGAATAAGTTACGTGATGCAGGCTTTCAAATTGCAATTGACGACTTTGGAACAGGCTATTCCTCTTTTAAATATTTGGAAGAGTTGCCCCTAGATTTAATAAAAATCGATCAAAGTTTTACTCAATCTCTCCATAAAACGAGAACAAGAGCCATTGTACAATCCATTGTATCTTTAGCACATAATCTTCAGCTTGAAGTATTAGCTGAAGGAGTCGAAACGCTAGAGCAATCATCTATTCTTCAAGAAATGGAATGTCATTATTTACAGGGCTATTATTATGGTCGACCAGCCGTAATTAATGAAGTGACACCCTTTTTGAAAAAATATGATAAACTGATGAAAAACTAGGATGCGACTTCATGAAAAAGAAAAAGAAGACTAAGGGAATATCTGCAGGAACTAAAGGGTGGATCATACTCCTCCTATTACCAGTGACTATTACCATTTATGTGATGGCGATTTTGCTATGGCAAGAAATGCAAGAGATTCCGTTTGTCCAATCCCTTACAAAAACAGTTCGAGAAGTTCCGTTGACTTTAGTCGAGATGGAGATTCCTGAAGAATATATTTCAGTTTACAAAGATGCAGCGGAGACCTATGGAATTCCTTGGACTTTATTAGCCGCACATCACCGTATCGAAACACGTTTTTCCACGATGGATCCCTTATTATCTCCAGTTGGAGCAGAGGGACATATGCAGTTTATGCCTTGCACATTCGTTGGGTGGCAGCATCCCAGTTGTGGCGGGCTAGGTAAAGGGAATATTCCTAAAGACGAAAAAACCAATCCGATCATCATTGCACAATACGGCGGGTACGGAATTGATGCAAATAAAGATGGAAAAGCAGACCCATATCAAATTGAAGATGCTATGTTTAGTGCCGCTCATTATTTGTCTAGTAATGGCGCTGCAAACGGGGAAATTGAAAAAGCAGTTTTTATGTATAACAGAAGTGATGAGTATGTGGAAGATGTCATGTACTACTACAAAAAGTACGAAGAACAAACAGAGGTAAATGGGGAAGGGAACTCATAAGAAAAGAGTCGATCAAATGATCGACTCTTTTTAAATCTAATTATTTACGAAGTGCACGCATGATTAAGCTTACGATTAGCACTAATAGAATAGCTCCGATGAAAGCTGGAATAATTGACATTCCCCAAACTTCTGGTCCAAAGCTTCCGAATAATGATCCACCAATCCATGCACCAATAATACCTGCAATAATGTTACCAATAATTCCACCTGGTAAGTCTTTACCTAAAATAAGTCCGGCCAACCAACCAATGATTCCACCAATAATAAGATATAAAATGAATCCCATGTTCGTCATCTCCTGTTCTGTATAAATAATTTGTCTTGCTAGTAATTAAATAACCTAAAATCACAATGTTCAAACCTTGTTCAAAAAAAATATTTGTTTTGCGTATAAAATACAAGTGTTACTAATGAAAAGGTTTCATTAGAATGTGCAGTCTTAAAAGATTTATACAAAAAAGAATTGTACTTAAAACACTCATAGTTCAAGCTATGAAATCCATAAACTATAATTGTTAAAATATTTTGCAAATTAACGATTTTAGGCTTATAATTTTAAAAAAGGAGTGACTTATTATGAACGACATAATGAGTAACAAATTAAACAAGCAGGCTGCATGGTTTGTCATGTTTCACACCTTATTTATTTTTAATTTAGCTTTTGATATTTTAGAATTTATGTAAAACGGGTAGCTAGTCTATCCGTTTTTTTATTGGAAAAAAGGAGAAATAATATATGAAGAAGTTGTGGAATCGTGAACAATATATTGTTTCATTTAATGAAATGAAAAATAGTGATAAAGCAATACCAATGGAAGCTTATATGAAAAGCATGTTTCCTTTTCTCGGAATAAAAAGTCCAGAGCGAAAAGAAATCGTAAAGGAATACTTTTCAGCTTATCAATTGCCAAGTGAGGATGTTTTCTTAGAAGAAGTCTGGGCAATTTATCAATTACCTGAAAGGGAATTTCAATATGCAGCTATTATGTTGCTAAGCAAAATAATAAAGACACTTCAAATTAACGACTTGCCTTTTATTGAAAAATTAATAATCGAAAAATCATGGTGGGATAGTGTTGATTCTATAGCTCCTACAATTGTCGGTTCAATTGTAAAGAACAATAGAGCTGATGGGGAAGAAATCATGAAACAATGGTCTAGCTCAGAGAATATGTGGTTAAACCGCTCAGCCATTTTGCATCAATTAAAATACAAGAAAGATACAAATGAAGAATTACTTAAAGAAATCATACTTAGTCACAATCAATCGCCAGAATTTTTTATTCAAAAATCAATTGGTTGGCTTTTGCGTGAATATGCGAAAACCAATCCCGAATTTGTGAAAGGGTTTGTTTTGACACATGACTTAAAACCGTTAAGCAAGCGTGAAGCCCTCAAAAATTTATAATATCTTAATAACCCAGTAGATGAGCGCTTTCATTTGTTTATGATCATTTTGTTCAAGTAAGATAAAAAGAAAAGGAGAATCACGATGAATCTTCCATCACCGATTTTGTTTTACGACGGAAACTGTGGTTTTTGTCAACAGTCTGTCCAATTTGTGCTCAAAAATGAAAAAAGTGACATTGTTTTTTTTGCTCCTCTTCAGAGCCATATAGCTGATGAAATGAAAAAAGAATACCCAGAACTTCACAACATTGATTCCATTGTGTTTTATGAGGGAAAGGAATTGTTAGTTGAATCTGATGCTGTATTAGCTTTAGCCACTTATTTAAAAAATCCGTTTCCTTTAGCTAAACATGGCCTTATATTTCCAAGATTTTTACGGGATGGTTTGTACCGGCTGATTGCAAAACAACGTCATCGATTAGTTGATTCGAATGAATCGTGTTTATTACCAACTGCTGAACAAAAGAAACGGTTTTTAAGTTAACAGAAGGGGAGAGAGAGAGATGTTTTTAGAAAAGAATAATGAAATTCGTAAGAAATTATTTCAAACGATAGAAGGATTAACGGATGAACAGTTTAATAAAACACCTTCTAATGGCGGATGGTCTCCGAAACAAATTTTCGAACATCTTGTTCGAATGGAAACAATAATAGGAACGAATATTGCAAGAGAGTTAAAAAATTCAGATAGCCCAAAAGCACGGAAAAAACCGATTCAACTTACGACTTCTCGTTTTATAAAAGTTGAAGCCCCTGGTTACACCCAACCTTCAAATGAATTCAAGTCAAAACAAGAAATGATAAAAGAGATTCATGATTCAAGACTCTTCTTATTAGATGTGTACGAATCCAGCAACAAAGAAATATTCAAAAGTAAATCATTTAAACATCCAATCTTTGGACAAATCCCACTCATTCAATGGTTTCCATTTGTTGGTTTACACGAAAAAAGACATTTGAAGCAATTGGAAAATACGATTAAAAATCTGTAAGGTCATAAAGATTACTTATGACAACCTATAATTTTAATGTAATTTACTTATAAAGTAGACTACGTTATGATAGGAAATGGAGAAAAGTCGCTATTAATAGATAAGAGCCTTTTCATAAGACTAAAGGAGGAAAAGACATGGCAAAAAGTAATTTACACAATAGCCGTACTTCTTTCGATTTAAACGGAAAAACGTATAATTATTACCGTTTAGCAGCGTTAGAAGAGGCAGGGATCGCAAATGTTTCCCGACTTCCTTATTCAATTAAAGTATTATTAGAGTCCGTTTTACGACAACACGACGGATATGTCATCAAAGATGATCATGTTGAAAAATTAGCTAAATGGGGCAAAGATGTTGATCCAGAAGCTGAAGTACCATTTAAACCATCACGTGTAATTCTTCAAGATTTCACTGGTGTACCTGTGGTTGTTGACTTAGCTGCGCTACGTTCAGCAATGGCTGAAATGGGTGGAGATCCAGACAAAATCAATCCTGCAATTCCAGTGGACTTAGTAATTGACCACTCTGTGCAAGTTGATAAATACGGTACAAGTGATGCACTTCGCGTAAATATGGAGCTTGAATTTGAGCGTAATGCAGAGCGTTATCAGTTCCTTAGCTGGGCTCAAAAAGCATATGACAACTATCGTGCAGTACCACCAGCAACAGGAATCGTTCACCAAGTAAACTTAGAGTATTTAGCGAATGTTGTTCATGCTGTTCAAAATGAAGATGGTTCGTATGAAACGTATCCTGATACATTAGTAGGTACTGATTCACATACTACCATGATTAATGGTATTGGCGTTCTTGGTTGGGGTGTAGGTGGTATTGAAGCTGAAGCAGGTATGCTTGGTCAACCTTCATATTTTCCAATTCCTGAAGTTATCGGTGTTAAATTGACTGGCGATCTTCCAAATGGAACTACTGCTACTGACTTGGCACTTAAAGTAACTGAAGTACTTCGTAAAAAAGGTGTAGTAGGTAAATTTGTTGAGTTCTTCGGAGCTGGCGTAACAAAACTTCCACTTGCTGACCGTGCAACAATTGCTAACATGGCACCAGAGTATGGTGCAACTTGTGGTTTCTTCCCAGTTGATGAAGAAGCACTTGATTATATGCGTTTAACTAGCCGTGATGCTGATCATATCCAAGTAGTTAAAGAATACTTAACTGCAAACGGAATGTTCTTCACTGCTGACAATGAAGATCCTACTTACACGGATGTTGTTGAGTTAGATTTATCTACAATTGAGCCAAATATGTCTGGACCAAAACGTCCACAAGACTTAATTCCTTTGTCTCAAATGAAAACTGAATTTAACAAAGCAGTAGTTGCTCCACAAGGTAACCAAGGATTTGGTTTATCAAAAAAAGAGTTTGCAAAAACTGCTAAAGTAACAATGGCAGATGGTTCTGAAGTAATAATTCCTACAGGTGCTATTGGTATTGCAGCCATTACATCATGTACAAATACATCAAACCCATTCGTTATGATCGGTGCGGGTCTTGTTGCTAAAAAAGCAGCAGAAAAAGGCTTGCGTCCACCAGCATACGTGAAGACTTCTCTTGCTCCAGGTTCGAAAGTCGTAACTGGTTACTTGCGTGATGCAGATTTACTTGCACCTTTAGCAGAAGTTGGTTTTGACTTAGTTGGTTACGGATGTACGACTTGTATCGGTAACTCAGGTCCAATGCTTCCTGAAATCGAAAAAGGAATCATTGAAAACGACTTACTAGTTACTTCAGTTCTTTCTGGTAACCGTAACTTTGAAGGTCGTATTCATCCATTAGTAAAAGCTAACTACTTAGCATCTCCACCACTAGTTGTTGCTTATGCATTAGCTGGTACAGTTGATATCGATCTTCAAAACGAAGCTCTTGGTACAGATAAAGATGGCAATGATGTATTCTTCGCAGATATCTGGCCGTCAACAGAAGAAATAAAAGAAGTTCTTTTACGCACTGTAACACCTGAATTATTCCGTGCTGAATATGCTCGTGTATTTGATGAAAACGAACGATGGAATGCAATTGAAACATCTAATGATTCATTGTATACATTCGATGAAGATTCAACTTACATTCAAAATCCTCCATACTTTGAAGGTTTATCTGTAGAGCCTAATGATATTCAAACGCTTGCAGGTCTTCGAGTAGTTGCGAAATTTGGAGATTCAATCACGACTGACCATATTTCACCAGCTGGTGCAATTGGTAAGGACACGCCAGCAGGTAAGTACTTACGTGAGCGTGGAGTAGAAGTTCGTAACTTCAATTCTTATGGTTCACGTCGCGGTAGTCATGAAGTTATGATGCGTGGTACTTTCGCTAACATTCGTATCCGTAATCAAATCGCAGCAGGTACAGAAGGTGGATATACAACTTACTGGCCAAACGGCGAAATTATGGCAATTTATGATGCTGCAATGAAATATCAAGAAGACGGAACTGGATTAGTTGTATTAGCAGGTAAAGATTACGGTATGGGATCTTCACGTGACTGGGCTGCTAAAGGAACAAACCTTCTTGGTATTAAAACAGTAATTGCTGAAAGCTATGAGCGTATTCACCGTTCTAACCTAGTAATGATGGGTGTTTTACCACTTCAATACTTACCAGGTCAAAATGCGGAATCACTTGGCTTAACAGGAAAAGAAGAAATCAGCGTAAATATTGCTGAAGGCGTAAAACCTCGTGACATTCTAAAAGTAACAGCTAAATCAGCTGACGGTTCTGTTACAGAATTCGATGTATTAGCTCGTTTCGATTCAGAAGTAGAAGTTGATTACTACCGTCATGGTGGTATTTTACCAATGGTACTTCGCGACAAATTAAAAAACTAAAACATATATAAAAAGAAAACTGCAGATAAACTTGAGAAATTCAAGTTTGTCTGCAGTTTTTTTATTTTAAAATACACATGTTCATTGAAGCCGTTTTGAAAGATTTTAGATTCAACTAGAGGATTCAAACAATTGACTAGTGCAAATTAAGGCTGTAATTCTCCATAAGTCACAACAATAAAAAGATTTAACCTATAAACAGTAAAAAGTAGGTATTTTCTTCATTTGTAAAACATGTAATGAGATAAGAGTTTATCTGTCAATTTTGATTCTGAATAGAATTTCTTTTATTTGGAATACTCATTCAATTTAGAACATTGCTATGATACACTTTTAGGAAGAAAGTATGTTAGCGAGGGAAGTATATGGACCTACCTTTACTCAAATCTAAACTCGTTCCACCCGTAGCAAGTGAAACCTTTATGAGACGGGCTTCTTTAACGCGAACATTCAAACAAATAACATTAAAAAAATGTACACTAATTTCTGGCGGAGCCGGGTACGGCAAAAGCTCTGCAGTAGCACAATATCTTACAGATAGCCGAATTCATTGTTCGTGGTACACCGTTTCTAAAGAAGATGATGATTTAGCACCGTTCTTACGTTATTTAATTGGTAGTATACAAAGGATTGTTCCTAGTTTCGGTCAAAAGTTTAATAAAGACTGGTCGTTTCAACCAGCATTTCCAAGTGAGAAAGAATTAATTGCCTGGCATGCTTGGTTTATAAATGAGCTTGATCATATTGCCGAACCTTTTGTCATCGTCATTGATGACTATCATCTAATTGATCATGTCTACTCAATAAACTTTATGATGGAACGGATATTAGAACATTGTCCTCCTTATATTCATATTGTTCTAATTTCAAGGACAAGACCAAGATGGGCTCAGCTACTTAAATTGAAAATGAATGGGCAATTACTTGAGGTGAATGAACAGGATCTCGTGTTTACGGAAGAAGAAATACTTGTGTATTTTGAAGATTATTTCCATCGAAGTCTTACAGAAAGCGAGACCAAGAGAATATTAGAAATAACTGAAGGTTGGGCAATTGCCATCCAATTAATTGCGATGCAATCTACGAGTGAAAACAGTACATTTGATGTTTCACTTAAACCCGCATTAGAAGATTTATTTCACTATCTTTCAGAAGAAGTATTTACGAGATACAAAGAGGTTGAGCAGAAGTGGCTCTTACAATTCTCGATTTTCCCTACATTCTCTCAAGAATTTATCCAGGCATATTTTGGTGAAGAGGCTGGAGTATTCTTACAACGCTTCCGCAGCCATCATGGTTTTATTCAACAACTAGGGGAAGATTCGGTCTATCGTTATCATGCATTATTTCAACAATACTTAATGACCAAATGGAAACAGACAAACTATCAAGAATACCAACAAGCACATCAAATAGCCGCTACTCATTTCTGGGACAATGGCGACTGTATTCACTCCCTATATCAGGCACTCCAAAGTGAAGATTCCCATTTTATTAGCCAAATTGTCATGAAAACTGCACCTAGATTATTAAAACTTGGACAATTCGATTTAATTATGGAAAGTTTAAAAGAAATCCCGATCAGTTATTATGAGGAGTATCCTGCGTTATATTATTTTGAAGGAGAAGCTAATCGTTATCGTGCTTATTATGAAAAATCAAAACAAGCGTATCAAAAATGTTTACATCTCGCGACTACTAAAGAAGATTCTAATTATATGAGTTACGCACATGCAGGGCTAGCCCATATTTATTTAGACACAATTCAACCGGGTCTTGCAGATCCACATTTAGCTAACGCCATAGCCTTTGCTAATCAAACGACTAACATGTCAGATGTAGATATGTTTAATTTAAAGCGGCAATTTGCAGAAAACCTCGTTAATTTAGGTAAAACAATAGAAGCAAAAGCCTTTATTGAAGTTGAACAATTACCGAAGGATTTGTTAACAGATGGAAATTTAGACGCACGAATACTATTAAGAATGGGAAAACTATCGGCTTCTTTGCAATTACTAGAAAACCGCATTCGAGAAGAAGATTTAGTACCCGATTCTCATCGAGAAACTGCAGTATTGCTAGCACTTCTAAACGCCATGGTAGGTGAATTATCCAATGCCAGTTATTATGCAACAAAAGGTATTGAAAGTGGAATTCGTGAAAAATCTGGGTTCGTAGAAGCAGTCGGATTGATTCGTAAAGGTCATGCGGAAAGTGTGAATGGTGATCGTTTTTGGGATACACCTGAGCGTATGTACCTTCAAGCTATTGAAAAAATGGACCAAATGAATGTTTCTCGAGGAAAAGCAGAACCTTATTTAGGACTTGCTCTTTTAAAAGCGAAGCAAGGTTATTATTACGATGCACAAGTCTTAGCGGAAAAGGGATTAAGAGAAACAGAAATTGTGCATGATTCTTGGTTTTCAGCTTATATAAAAATTGGTCTTGCGATTATTTATTGTTCATCAAACGAGTTTGAAAAAGCCATACCATATGCTAGACAAGCACAACATGATTTTTCTTTATGCGGCGATTCCTTTGGGTCAATGGTGTCGTCATTTTGGTTAAGTATTTGCGCTTATAAAAGTTGTGATGAAAATATTTTCATTGAAGAGATTAAGATATTCGCTAGATTAATAGTCGAAGAAGGGTATACATTTTTCATTAAAAAATTAACACTTTATGGCCCATTTGATTTGCAACAGTTTTATCCATTAATCCAGCGTGCAATAAGGCTTGATTATAAGGATGAAATGCTTAGACAAATTAGCCAACAATTACAGGTAGTACACACTGTTTCGTATCCAGGTTATACGTTACACATTAACTTATTAGGCCCATTTTCTATAAAACTGGGTTTAAATGAAGTGGATGATCGTAAGTGGCAAAGAGAAAAAGCTAAAGATTTATTTGTCTATTTGTTTATACACAGAGAGCGTTTTGTACCAAAAGATGAACTTATCCTTAAATTATTTGAAAACCAAGATGAAAAGACAGCCAATAGGGATTTTAAAGTAGCACTGAACGCCCTATTTAATGTATTGGAACCTGAACGGCCGCCTCGAGCCGAATCATACTTTATAATACGAAAGCAGACGATGTACAGAATTCACCCTAAGGCAGCTGTTGTTAGTGATGTTCATAAATTTCAACAATTGGCATCACAAGGTTTAGAAGAACGTAACCCTCAGCAAGCTATCGGGTTATTAAAATCAGCTGTCTCGTTATATAAAGGCGCTTTCTATCTTGATCAATCACTTTGCGATTGGTTTCAGTTTGAAAGAGATCATTTTCATCACACCTATCTACAAATCATTGAAAAGTTAGCACAAAATTCTACTCGTCTTCAGCAATTCGATCAAACCATATACTGGTCTGAAAAGTTACTCAGAATTGACAATACGTGGGAAGAAGCATATCGACTGTTAATGTATGCACACGATCAGAAACATAATAGGTCAATGGCTATTATGTGGTATGAGAGGTGTGTGAAAATGTTGATGAAAGAGTTTGAATTACCTCCAATGGAAACAACTGAACAAATGTACGAACTTATAACGATGGGCTATTCATAACTCTGTTTCGAGAAAGATCGAAGCAGAGTTATTGTTCTTTAACAGATAATATAAGAAATTACTTATTTTTCAAAAAGACCGACATTAATCTTTTTAATTTATTGTCTAGCTCTAAGCGCAGCCCGCACGACGTTGATTATAAGGGCGTTCAGACAGTATGGCGAGCATAGCCCTACAGGATTTCTTGCGAAAGCAAGATTTCGAATCGATCCTTTCAGCGCAGATGTCGGTCAAGAAGGCACTTTGCGCTTTTTACTGCGTGTAACTCTTTTGTAACTACTATTCTATAAAATAAACACTAGCAAGAAAACGCTTACAAAAGCGAAATAGGGGAAGGGGATTTTCATGAAAAGAAAGTCATGGTTATTTTTAGTGTTAATTTTTGTCCTGGTTTTTAGTACAGCCTGTAGTAACACAGATTCAACTAAAGTTCCAGTAAGCGGAGACAATAAAACAGAAGAAGGCGGAACAATTAAAATTGGCGTCTTAGCATCGTTAACTGGTGCACTTGAATCTTATGGGAAACAAACACAGAAAGGTTTTGAATTAGGTATCGAGTATGCTACTGACGGCACGATGGAAGTAGCTGGGAAAAAGATAGAAATCATTTATGAAGATACAGAAACAAAACCAGAAGTTGCTGTACAAAAAGCAACAAAATTACTCGAAGAAGATGAAGTGGATTTCCTAGTAGGTTCTTCTAGTTCAGGTGATACACTTGCAGTCTTACCTTTAGCAGAAGAATATGAAAAGATTATGGTTGTTGAACCTGCAGTTGCAGACAGTATTACGGGTGCTGAATTTAACAAATACATTTTCCGTACTTCACGTAACTCTTCTCAGGATGCTGTAGCTGGTGCAGCAGCAATTGCTAAGCCTGGCGTAAAAATTGCCACGTTTGCTCCAGACTATTCATTCGGAAGAGACGGAATTGCAGCATTTAAGAAAGCAGCAAAAGAGTTAGGTGCTGAAATCATTTTAGAAGAATATGCAGATCCAGCAGCAACAGACTTCACTTCAAACTTACAAAAAGTTATTGAAGCAAAACCGGATTACTTGTTCGTTGTATGGGCGGGTGCAAACTCACCTTGGAATCAAATTGCAGATTTGAAACTTCAAGACAAAGGTATCAAAATCTCAACTGGTGCTCCTGATATTCCAGCTTTAACTACTATGGAGGCTTTAGTGGGAATGGAAGGCTTCTCAGTTTACTATCACACATTACCAAATAATGATGTGAATGATTGGTTAGTAGAGAAGCATAAAGAAAAATATGGTGGGGAAGTGCCTGACTTATTCACTCCAGGAGGTATGACAGCGGCCATTTCGATCATAGAAGCATTAAAAAAATCAGAAGGTAATGCAGATGGCAATGAATTAATCGGAGTTATGGAAGGTATGTCATTTGAAACACCAAAAGGAAAAATGACATTCCGTGCCGAAGATCATCAAGCTTTGCAAACGATGTACTCTGTTAAATTAGAAAAACTAGCTGGTTTTGATTATCCTGTTCCCGTGCTAATTCGAGAATTATCACCTTCAGAAACAGAGCCGCCAATTCAAAACTAATAAAGAGTGAGACGGCCTGTGAAATCAGGTCTGTCTCTCTCCATGTTTAAGAACGCTTCTTGAATGTGGAGAGAGACAGAAGAAAGGATGAATTTGATGACCCTAATTTTAAGAACTGAAAACTTATCCATCAAATTTGGTGGCCATACAGCAGTCAATCTAATGAATTTTGAGATGCCAAAAAACCATTTCAAATCGATTATAGGTCCAAATGGAGCAGGAAAAACAACATTTTTTAATTTAATTAGTGGAGAGTTAAAACCTTCTGAAGGGAAAGTATATTTTAAAAATGAAGATATGTCCCGCTTATCATCTGTTGAACGTACAAGAAGAGGGCTGGGACGCTCATTTCAAATTACCAACGTGTTTCCAAATCTAACAGTATTAGAAAATGTTCGATTAGCTGTCCAATCGAAAGAGAAAATTCGCTATCAAATGATTCGTCATGTATTAAAGTACCCTAACCTCATTCTTAAAGCCGAAGAACTGCTTGAACTAGTTTTATTAGATTCCAAAAAACAGATTATTGCTAGTCAATTATCACACGGTGAAAAACGCAAACTTGAAATTGCGATGTTATTAGCTCTAGATACTGATGTCTTGTTATTAGATGAGCCTACTGCTGGTATGTCACTTGAAGAAGTTCCAGCTATATTAGCAGTTATTAAGAGAATAAAAGAAGAAGGTAATAAAACGATCCTATTAATTGAACATAAGATGGATATGATTTTAGATTTATCAGACTCTATCATGGTTATGTTCAATGGTGAGCTACTAGCAGATGGTACTCCAGAAGAAATCATGCAAAATGAAACCGTCCAAAATGCTTATTTAGGAGGTTCTTATGATGACCACACTGCTAAAAGTTGAAGGTGTTCACACTTTCATTAATCAATATCATATTTTACAGGGGATTTCATTTGAAGCAAAAGAAGGAGAAGTTAGTGTTTTACTTGGCCGGAATGGTGCTGGAAAAACAACAACTCTTAAAACTATTTTGGGATTAACACCCGCTTCAAAAGGTAGTGTTCTGTTTAAAGGAGAAGACATTACGAAAAAACCTACTTATGGAATTGCCAACAAAGGGATTGGTTATGTTCCTGAGGATCAGGGGATTTTTGCTTCATTAACCGTAGAAGAAAACATGAAAGTTGCGATGCGAAAAGACGATGAAGAAACGTTAGCCAAACAAGATTACGTACTTAATTTGTTTCCTGACCTCAAAAAGTTTTGGAAAAAAGATGGTGGTCATCTTTCAGGGGGACAAAAGCAAATGCTAGCGATGGCTAGAGCATTCGTCGGAAATAGTCAGCTGTTATTAATTGATGAACCTTCAAAAGGGCTTGCACCTATTGTCATTGAAAAAGTAATGGAAGCTATTGTTGATATGAAAAAACATACGACAATCGTATTGGTTGAACAAAACTTTATGATGGCAAGTCGAATTGGAGATACATATACACTTATAGACGATGGTGAGACAGTTCAAGCTGGCCAGATGCAAGAATTAGTTCACGATGAACAATTGAAACGAAAATATTTAGGGATTGGATAAGGGGGGACAGTCATGGAACTACTCATGAATTTAACTATTAATGGGCTAGCAACTGGCATGTTAATCTTCCTTTTAGCAGCTGGTTTAACGTTAATTTTTGGTTTGATGGACGTTCTTAATTTTGCGCATGGGGGATTATTTGCATGGGGTGCCTATGCTTCTGTTTGGTTCTATGCATTAACGGATAGCTTTGTACTCGCTATTTTAGGGGCTATTTTAACAGGGGTAATCTTAGGGTTTATTACGGAGAAATTAATTATCACACCTGTATATGGCAATCATGTCCAACAAATCTTAATTACTCTTGGATTTATGCTTGTCCTAACTGAAATGTTAAAAGTGGTATTTGGTCCTAACCAGATTGCTGCAAGGACACCGGAATTATTATCTGGTAGTTGGGAAATCGGAGACGTTATTATTATTAAATACCGCGTATTTATTATTATAATGGGCTTTCTTGTATTTGGAGTTTTTCAATATATCCTGAAGAAAACTAAAATCGGTTTAATTGTTCGTGCAGGTGTTATGAATAAAGAAATGGTTCAAGCACTTGGAATTAATATTAAAAACGTCTTCCTATACGTGTTTATCGCTGGTGCAGCACTGGCAGCACTGGGAGGAGCATTAATGGCACCCTATTCAGGAGTCATTTATGCAGAGATGGGAATGGAGTTCGCGATTCTAGGTTTCATTGTTGTTGTAATTGGCGGAATGGGCAGTTTTCCAGGCTCTTTGTTAGCCGCTATTATTGTAGGGATTACAGGTAGTTATATGGCTTACTATGTACCATCTTTATCGTTAGCCGTAAATATGATGATCATGGCAATTGTACTCATTTTCCGTCCGCAAGGTTTATTTAGAGCAAAGGGGTGAAGACATGATTACTAAATATCAATGGAACAATATTCTTCTTTCAATCATTGTCATTACGTTGTTCATCTTCCCTTTTGTTATTGACTCAAGGAGCTGGACAATTCTATTGACACAAATTTTTATTTTTTCAATTTTAGCAATGAGTTATGATATTTTACTAGGATTTACAGGTATCGTATCGTTTGGTCACGCAATGTTTTTCGGTATTGGAGCCTATACGACAGCAGTTATGTTAGATCGTTTGGAGCCTACAATTAGTGTATTTATGTTATCTATAGCTACAGGGATGATCATTGCAGGATTAATTAGCTTTCTTGTTGGGCTTATGACTTTACGCTTGAAGAGTCACTTTTTCGCCATGCTAACACTAGCTCTTTCCGGACTTTTTTTAGTACTTGCTGAAAAGTGGCGTAGTTTGACATCAGGTAATGATGGGTTTACGTTTCGTGCTCCAGAGTTTTTTAAAGATCGAATCATGTTTTATTTAGTTGTACTTGTCTGTTTGATTGTGGTTTACATTCTACTTAGACGATTTGTACAATCACCACTTGGTCACGTGTTAGTAGCAGTAAGAGAAAATGAACAACGAACCAAATCATTAGGGTACAATACGCTTCATTACAAAGTAATAGCATCTATTGTGGCAGGTGTTGTTGCTAGTTTAGCAGGAGCATTTTATGCCATAAGTTTACGCTTTGTTAATACCAGTGTCTTGACGATGGACATCACTTTGGACGCCTTACTCATGACCATTATTGGAGGCGTGGGTACGTTGATTGGTCCTATAATAGGGGCGGGCGTTATCGAGTTGTCTCAACATTACCTATCAGGACTTGCGAAGGATTACCCGATTTTTGAACGTTGGATCATCTTCTTTGGCATCATCTATATTTTGGCCGTTATTTTCTTCCCTTCTGGCATTGTTGGGACTTTTAGAAAATGGTTTAGCAAAAAGAATAAAACAAACGGTAAAGAAAATAAATCAAGATCGGCGGGGTTATGATGCCTATTGGAATTGTCAGTACCGGTGTTTACATCCCCTCCCACTCAATATCAGCAGAAGAAATTTCTGCTGCATCTAACGTTCCCTTACATGTTGTAAAAGATAAAATGGGCATTACACAAAAACCAATCCCTGGCACAAATGATCACACTGTCCAAATGGGGATATGGGCAGCTCAAGACGCCTTGAAACGAGGTCAGGTTGATCCCAAATCAATTGATTGTGTGATTTATATTGGGGAAGAGCATAAAGAATATCCATTATGGACCGCAGCGATTAAAACACAAGAAGAGATTGGTGCTTATCATGCTTGGGGATTTGATATAGCCCTGCGTTGTGGTACGACAATCTTAGCTTTAAAACTCGCTAAAAGCTTAATGCTATCGGACGACACGATTGACACGGTTCTTTTAGCAGGTGGGTATAGAAACAGTGATTTTATTGATTATACAAATGAACGTACTCGTTTCATGTTTAACCTTGGAGCGGGTGGTGCTGCTATGATTTTGAAAAAGAACCATGATGTTAACGTTCTTTTAGAATCGGACCTCATGACAGACGGCTCATTTTCTGAAGATGTACTGGTGCCAGTAGGAGGAACTAAAACGCCCTTAACACAAGAATTATTAATGTCTGGGGCATATAAACTAGATGTGTTAGATCCTGAGGGAATGAAAAAAAGACTGGAACAAAAATCTATGCAAAATTTCTTGAAAGTCATTCGACATTCTCTTTCGAAAAGCGGTTATACAGAACATGATATTTCGTTCTTGGCAATTCTTCATATGAAAAAATCAGCCCATAACTATGTATTAAAAGAACTTGGATTATCTGAAGATCAGTCTATTTATTTAAAAGAATATGGACATATCGGTCAAATGGATCAAATCATTTCTTTGCAACTTGCTGAGCAACAAGGCAAATTGAAGCAAGGGGACATTGTTGTCTTAGTAAGTGCTGGTATTGGATATGCATGGGGTGCTACGACCATAAAATGGGGTTCTGAATAGGAGGCTTTCAATAATATGCAAAAAATATTACTTGATAACGGTGAAACAATTTCATATCGCGAACGTTACGGTGGGGACCAAGTTATTGTGCTTGTCCACGGGAATATGACATCTTCTAAACACTGGGATGTTTTGATCGAACAATTAGATTCAAAATACAAAATTTATGCACTGGATTTAAGGGGATTTGGAGGATCGAGTTATCATAATCGAGTACAAGGAATTACTGATTTCTCTAATGACTTAAGAGGATTTGTTGATGCACTAGGCTTAGAGACATTCCATTTAGTGGGTTGGTCTACTGGTGGTGCAGTTTGTATGCAATTTGTTGCTGATTATCCTAATCGCTGTGAAAAGTTGGTACTTCTAGCGTCAGCTTCTACACGAGGTTACCCTTTCTATGGAACAAATGCAGATGGGACACCAGATTTACAAAATCGACTACAAACCATTGAACAAGTCGAAGAAGATTCAGGCAAAACGAAAGCTATTCAAAGCTTATATGATTCGGAAAACCGTGAAGGCCTAAAAGCAGTATGGAACGCGTTGATTTATACACACAATCAACCAGAAAAAGATCAATACGAAAAGTATGTTACAGATATGTTAACTCAAAGAAATTTAGCGGACGTTTACTACTCTTTAAATAGTTTTAATATGAGTGGAACGCATAATTGTGTTACTAAAGGGACGAACCAAGCCAAAGACATTTCAATCCCAGTACTCATTTTACGAGGTGACCGCGATTATGTCGTTTCTGAACAAATGACACAAGAAATAATAGAAGATCTTGGAGACAATGCGACGTATTTACCTTTAGTAAATAGTGGTCATTCCCCATTAATAGATGATCTTCCACAATTAACAAAACTTATAGAAGAATTTTTAGAATAGGAGAGAAAACCATGCGTTTACACAATCAAGTTGCCATCATTACAGGGGGCGCAAATGGAATAGGTTATGCGGCTGTTGAGCGTTTTGCAGAAGAAGGGGCTAAAGTCATTCTAGCTGATTATGATGAAGCTACGGGAATAAATGCGGCTAGCAAACTTCGAGATTCAGGTTTTGACGTAACATTTATTCAAGTGGATGTTGCAAATCGAGAGAGTGTACAGCAGTTAATTGATCGTACGGTTGAAACCTATGGTGGAATTGACATTTTAATTAATAATGCGGGCATTACACGAGATGCAATGTTAGCTAAAATGGAACCTTCGAACTTCCAACAAGTATTAGATGTCAACCTGACGGGTGTCTTTAACTGTACGCAAAGCGCTCTTCCGCATTTGATTGCAAAAGGTAAAGGGAAGATTATCAACACTTCTTCAGTTAGTGGTGTTTACGGGAATGTAGGACAAACAAATTATGCAGCTTCTAAAGCTGCAGTTATCGGTATGACTAAATCATGGGCGAAAGAATTAGGTCGTAAAGGGATTAATGTTAATGCAGTCGCACCTGGCTTTACAAGGACAGCAATGGTGGAGAAAATGCCTGAAAATATTATTGAACAAATGAAGTCCATTGTTGCCTTACAACGATTAGGAGTGCCAAAAGACATTGCGAATGCCTATTTATTTTTAGCATCATCGGAATCTGATTACGTAAATGGCCATGTTCTTCATGTTGACGGGGGAATCATGATGTAAGAAAGGAAGCGTACGAATGTATAACGATCAAACCTGGATTCTAAAACGTGCACAAATGGCGCCGGCAAAACTTGCTTGTGTTGATATTGATAGTGGTCAACAATGGTCGTATGCTCAATTTGCTGTATTAATTAATGAATGGGTAATTCGGTTGTCAAATAAAAAACTGCAAAAGGGTGACAGAGTTGCCATTCTAGCAGCTAACCATCCAGAGTTGATAGCCATTTTATTTGCATGCGGGTTAAAAGGTTATATATATGTACCTTTAAATTTCAGGTTAACAACAAATGAACTCACAGACATTATAAACAATTGTGAACCAACACTCTTAATAACGGATAATACATATACACATATAGCACACTCATTATTAGTTGAAGAGAATGTCCTTAATCGACAAACTCCTTTGACGGAAAATATATTATCTGCTGCTCTACAATACGACTTGTCTATTTCAGTTGATTCCCCATGGATGATTATTTACACTGGTGGAACGACAGGTAAGTCAAAGGGAGTAAAGCTCTCTTATAGCAATGTGAATTGGAATGCCTTAAATACTATTGTAAGTTGGGGGCTTTCTGATTCTGATTGCACAGTTACATATATGCCTCTTTTTCATACGGGCGGTCTTAATGCCTTATCAATTCCAATATTAATGGCAGGAGGAACAGTAGTTGTTGGGCATCGTTTTGATGCAGAACAAGCTCTTAAAGAAATAGTAGAATGGAAAGCGACTATTTCATTATTTGTCCCTACTATGTACCAAGAAATGATTCAAACTAACACATTTAATAATAATGAATTTCCGAATGTTCGTGCATTTCTCTCAGGGGGTGCTCCATGTCCCATTAAAATATATGAAAAGTTTTTTTCAAAAGGGTTACCATTTAAAGAAGGTTATGGGCTTTCCGAAGCTGGGCCAAATAATTTTTTCATAGATGTAGAGTTAGCACAAATAAAAAAAGGTTCTGTAGGTAAGAGTATGCAGTTTGTGGACATGGTAATCGTATCAGATACCGGTCTTCCATGTGCGATTAATGAAGTAGGAGAACTTTGGATTCGCGGTAGCCATGTTTTCAGTGGTTATTGGCGAAATGATGAAGAAACCAATGCAGTCATGCACAGGGAATGGTTAAAGACAGGTGATCTTGCAAAGGTGGATGTTGATGGCGACTATTATATTGTTGGAAGAAAAAAAGACATGATTTTAACAGGGGGAGAAAATGTATACCCTCTGGAAGTCGAGCATTGCTTAATTGAGAGTAATATGATTAAAGAAGTAGCTGTTATTGGTTTAAAAGATTCAAAATGGGGTGAAATGGTTACAGCTTTTATAGCTCTTAAACATCCTAATACTTATCATGAAAAACAGTTGATTGAACATTGTCGGCAGTTTATAGCGGGTTATAAAATACCAAAGAAATTTGTTGTTGTTGACGACCTACCTAAAACACATGTTGGGAAAATTGATAAAAAGAGATTGCTTGATTTTTTATAGGGAATTTGCAAGAAATAAATTAAATAATTAAAGCTTGAAGCCGGCTGTCCTTATGGGCAGCCTTTTTCTTTACAAATAGTAAACTGAGTAGAATAGATTTATAGAACTTTCAACACATCTGTTTATATACATATATTGTCTTATACTGATAATATGGACTTTCTAAGACTGAAATTACATTGTCACTAAAGAAAGTTGTTTCGGTTGGATGATTAACAAGCTGTTTTAACTGAAGAAATTTCTGTATTTATTGATCAAATCGACGAAATGAGTACAGAACTGAAAATGCACTTCATATAGACTGCGGAATTATGATGTAAAGCACCGGGTAACGCTATTTCTAATTAGTTTTTGTATAATAGACATTGAGGTGACTTATTTATGTTTATAAGCGAAAAAGAAGTAGAAGTTCGTTATGCAGAAACAGATCAAATGGGCGTGGTCTATCATGCAAATTATTTAGTTTGGATGGAAATTGGTCGTACCAACCTGATAGAGGATTTAGGTTATACGTATGCAGGTCTTGAAAGTGAAGGCTATTTATCACCAGTAATTGACTTAAGTATTCAATATAAGGCGTCTTTAAAGTATGGACAGACGGCCTTAGTTCGTACTTGGGTTGAATCACATGGGAAATTACGAACAAGTTATGGTTATGAAATTTTACATAAAGATGGAACAGTAGCAGCAACAGCTAAATCAGAACATGTATTAGTGAAAAAAGAATCATTTAAACCCGTTTCACTTAAAAAAGTAGATCCATCATGGGACGCAAAATATTGCGAAATTGCAAGGGTGAAAAGCTAATGGCTTTTGGAATCAAACGTCAAGAGTTAGTGTCATGGAAGGAAGCAGTTAGTCGAGGAGAAATATCGTTTCTTACTCATTATTGGTTAGATGAGCGATTTCCAGGCTGTAAAACTGTAACAAAAGTTGGTTGCTCAGATGTTGAGCGGTTGATTCACTGGGGTAAGCAATATGGATTAAAGCCAGAGTGGATTGACTTTAAAGAAGGTTATCCACATTATGATTTATTTGGACATTATCAAGAGAGTATTTTAAGTAAAGAAGGCATGTTAAATCAACTTAAACGTTTTGCGTGATTGCTTGAAGAAGAAAACCACTATTTCTAAAAATAATGGCTAAATAAAGAAGATTTAAATATTAATTATTTTATCAAATATAACCCTAATTCGCGCCTCTTTTCGAGGTGCTTTTTTATGGAAATAAAAATGGTGTTTACCTGTATAATGGAATAAATGAAAAGACATTATTTTTAAATTAGGCGGTTGATAAAATGAAAAAAATAATTATTACATATGAAATTATAATGCTCATTCTTGTTATCATTTCATTGTTTTTTGCTTTCTCTAATAATGAACAATTTATATTATACGATCGAATCATATGGATTGCTTTTGTTATTGATTATGTAGTGCGTTTAATTCGTTCTGAAAAAAAATGGATATATGTAAAGAAACATCCGTTAGAACTTGTAGCAATCATTCCATTAGACTCTATATTTAGAGCAGCGAGATTTGTTCGTATTTTTAGGATTATTCGTTTATTAGGAATTGGCTCACGATTTCTAAAACCAATTTACAGCATTTTAAAGACCAATGGATTAGATAAGCTACTTATGATAGCTGTTGTTCTGTTATTTATTGTTCCTATTCCGATAGTTTTAGTCGAACCATCAATTAACACATTTTCTGATGCTTTATGGTGGGCTATTGTTACTACAACTACCGTTGGATATGGAGATATTTCTCCTACAACTCCACTCGGTCGAATTTTGGCCGTCGTCTTAATGTTAGTTGGTATTGGCATCATCGGAACATTTACTTCGGCTATTACTAGTTATTTTAGTAAGAAAGATAAATTATCTCACGATAAGCAAATATTAAGTGTTATCCAATTAATTGAAAGTATCGAAAATATTACTGCTGAAGATATTGAGATTATTCGGTTATATCTAAATAGAAAAGAATATAAGTAGGTGTAGAAGGTGTTATATGAAGAATAGAAAGACCAAACTGGGTTAGGCCTAATTATCACCCAATAAGGTTACAGTTTAATAAGATAAAATAGGAGAGTATGTCTTGTTGCAACGGCTACAACATCTTAAAAGGTTTCCTTGTGGGAATTCTTAACTGAAAGAACTTCATTTTTTTTGCCAAAAGAAAATACTCAACCATAGAAATGGTAAATCTATTTAAGTTTAGAGTTTTTATAAATAATATCTTCCCACGAATACACCTTGTCAACGATTCCTAATTGTTAGAAGAGACTTATTTTCTGCAAAAATATTGCACACCTTTTGGTCATATTATTAAGGCGCCTAAATAATCCCGTTACAATTTTAATTGTTATAGGGAGTAATGACCTGTCAATACTATAAACATATTAGGTGTTAAATAAACAAAAACGTTGTTATATCGTAAAAAAAGACAACCAATTGTATAGCTAATTGGTTGTCTATATGTGATTCAAAACTGAACGCCAGTATCAAAACATAGTGGTTTTTGGATTCATTTTTTATATGAGTAGGTAAGTTCTTTTGACTTAGGATCGATTTCCACATGAAGATCGTGACCGTCAAAATACCATTCATCATGTTCTTCGATATAAAAGTGGATGTCGTCTTCCATAAGCTCAACCGAAATCTCCATCGGTTCTTCTTTCGTAACACCTAAAGAGAATCCAGCGTGCAATGAACTTGAACCACCATAGCGCGCGTAAAAGCGAATATGTTCGCCTTTTTTTGTTTCCATTTCTTCTTTAAACCAACTCATAGCATCGTCAGAAATGATGATTTTCATTTGAACACCAGCCTTTCATGGTCTATTGTATTATATCCACTTCACTTTTGGCTCGGTTCCTGCTTTAATTCTTATCATATTTGCTCGATGGCGATACAAGATAAACGTCGCTAATAAAATAATAACAATTAGCAGTGGTATATCCACCCTATAAAATACGTTGTATAAAATTGTATAAAGTAAGCCGAGCATAGCGAGAATCATTGAAGTCAAAGAAACCATTTTTGTTAGTTTTAATATGATAAAGAAACCTGCCAACATGATGACAAATAACGGCCAGTGATATGCAAGAAGAACACCACCAGAAGTCGCGACAGCTTTACCACCTTTAAATTGTGCAAAGATCGGAAACATATGCCCTATAACTGCTAACACACCCAGTATAAGAGGGTGTACATCAGTATTCGAAAAGAATGGCAGAAGAGGTAATAGAGTAGCTGCTGTTCCTTTTAGGATGTCTAAAATGGAAACGATTAAACCGGCTTTAACTCCTAACGTACGAAACGTATTTGTTCCGCCTAAATTTCCACTTCCATGTTCGCGAATATCTGTTTTATAAAGAAGTTTTCCAACCCATAAAGCTGATGGAATTGATCCTAATAAGTACGCGATAACTAATATGATTACAGTGTTCATAAAATGCCCCTTTAAAGTTAGTACTTACTCTTAATACTTACAACCATTTTATCATTTCTACTATCTTGTCACAACGCTTTATCTTATATTAATATTCTAATAGATTCAACTTACTATTTTTGTAATATACCGCTAGAGTCATTGCAAATACGGCATTCATTCTATACAATGAAAACATCTGTTTGTTTTTTGGAGGAGAACCATTTGACGAAAAATCAATCAATATCAGCTTATAATGACGATGCAATTCAAGTGCTCGAAGGCCTTGAAGCCGTTAGAAAACGTCCAGGAATGTATATTGGCTCTACTGATGCACGAGGTTTACATCATTTAGTGTATGAAATTGTAGACAATTCAGTGGATGAAACACTAGCTGGCTTTGGTCACCACATTATTGTCAATATTCACGAAGATCAAAGTATCAGTGTTCGTGATTTTGGACGAGGTATGCCTACAGGAATGCATAAAACCGGAAAACCAACACCAGAAGTAATTTTCACTGTACTTCATGCTGGTGGTAAATTTGGACAAGGTGGTTACAAAACGAGTGGAGGCTTACACGGAGTAGGAGCTTCAGTCGTAAATGCACTATCTACATATTTAGAAGTAACGATTCATCGTGATGGAAAAAAGTATCGCCAACGTTTTGAAAATGGTGGTCACCCAGTGACAACACTTGAACATATTGGTTCAACGAAAGAAACAGGGACTTCCATTCATTTTTTACCGGATCCAACGATTTTTTCGGTAACAAAATATAATTACGATACCATTTGCGAGCGATTACGCGAGTCAGCATTCTTACTTAAAGGACTAAAAATTGAACTTAATGATTTACGTAACAAAACTCAAGATATTTTCTTCTATGAAACGGGAATTGAAGCTTTTGTTGGTTATTTAAACGAAGAAAAAGATGTCTTACATCCAGTTGCTTATGTAGAAGGGGTTCAAGATGATATTGAAGTTGAATTCGCATTCCAGTTTAACGATGGATATTCCGAGACTATTCTTTCATTCGTAAACAATGTTCGCACAAGAGATGGCGGAACACATGAAACAGGAGCCAAGGCAGCTTTAACACGTGTTTTTAATGAATATGCTCGTAAAACGAGTTTATTAAAAGAAAAAGATAAAAACCTCGAAGGTGCAGATATCCGTGAAGGAGTTGCAGCCATTGTTTCTGTGCGCATTCCTGAAGGAATTCTACAATTTGAAGGACAAACTAAAGGGAAGCTTGGAACAAGTGAAGCTCGTGCGGCAGTAGATGCTGTCGTATCTGAGAAACTTCTTTATGTTTTAGAAGAGAATGCAGAATTAAGTGCTTCTTTAGTAAGAAAAGCTATTCGCGCTCAACAAGCTCGTGAAGCTGCTAGAAGAGCTCGAGAAGATGCGCGTAATGGAAAGAAATCAAAGAAATCTGCTTCTATACTTTCAGGGAAATTAACGCCGGCTCAATCGCGAAATGCTGCTAAAAATGAATTGTATTTAGTCGAAGGAGACTCTGCTGGTGGGTCAGCTAAACAAGGACGAGATCGTAGTTTCCAAGCTATTTTGCCTTTAAGAGGAAAAGTAATTAATACCGAAAAAGCGAAACTTGCAGATATTATGAAAAATGAAGAAATTTCAACCATCATCCATGCAATCGGTGGAGGGGTTGGTGCAGATTTTTCTGTGCCTGATATCGCGTATGACAAAATTGTGATTATGACCGATGCGGATACCGATGGTGCTCATATTCAAGTATTATTATTAACATTCTTCTACCGTTACATGAAGCCTTTAATTGAAGCTGGCAAGGTTTATATTGCCTTACCGCCGTTATATAAGGTTTACCGTGGAGTGGGTAAGAAGGAAGTTCTTCAATATGCATGGACTGAAAAAGAATTAGATGCAGCTATTCGTAAGATCGGAAAAGGATATATGATTCAGCGATACAAAGGTTTAGGTGAAATGAACGCCGTTCAATTATGGGAAACCACAATGAATCCTGAAACACGTACATTAATTCGTGTGGAAATTGACGATGATGCACGCGCTGAAAGAAGAATTACAACCTTAATGGGTGATAAAGTAGAACCGAGACGTAGATGGATTGAAAGCAATGTTAATTTTGGCTTAGATGAGGAAAGCAATATTTTAGAGAATGAACTCATTCATGCTGAGGAGGATACAGAATGACACAAACCGAACGTTATCAAGATTTACCATTAGAAGAAGTCATCGGCGACCGGTTTGGCCGTTATAGTAAGTACATCATTCAAGACCGTGCATTACCAGATGCTCGTGATGGGTTAAAACCAGTACAACGTCGTATTTTATATGCGATGTTCCATGAAGGAAATACGAACGAAAAACCATTCCGTAAATCAGCTAAAACAGTTGGTAACGTAATTGGTAACTATCATCCTCATGGTGATACATCTGTTTATGAAGCAATGGTACGTATGAGCCAAGACTGGAAAGTTCGTCACATGTTAATTGAAATGCATGGGAACAACGGTTCTGTAGATGGAGATCCACCTGCAGCTATGCGTTATACAGAAGCTCGTTTATCTGCTATCGCTGGAGAAATGCTTCGCGATATTCAAAAACAAACGGTAGATCTTGTCCAAAATTTCGATGACTCTGAACTTGAACCGACTGTTTTGCCAGCTCGTTTCCCAAATTTATTAGTCAATGGTGCATCAGGGATTTCGGCTGGGTATGCGACAGATATGCCACCACATGCTTTACATGAAGTTTTAGATGCAGTTTTAATGCGCATGAACAATCCTGAATCCACAGTTGACGAACTCATGACTGTTTTAAAAGGTCCAGATTTCCCAACAGGTGGTACGATTCAAGGCATTGATGGAATTAAAAAAGCATATGAAACAGGTAAAGGCAAAATCATTATCCGTTCGAAAGCTGAAATTGAACCTTTAAAAGGCGGAAAAGAACAAATTGTCATTACTGAAATACCTTATGAAGTGAATAAAGCGATGCTTATCAAAAAAATCGATGAACAACGTTTGGATAAACGATTAGATGGTATTGCGGATGTTCGTGATGAATCTGACCGAACTGGTTTGCGCATTGTCATTGAATTGAAAAAAGAAATAGATGCTAGAGGTATCCTTCAGTTCCTATTTAAAAACACAGATTTACAAATTGCCTATAACTTCAATATGATCGCTATTCATAATAGACGTCCAACTATGATGACTTTGCCCTTATTATTAGATGCGTATATTAATCATCAAAAAGAAGTTGTGACAAAAAGGTCAGCATTTGATTTACAAAAAGCAAAAGATCGTATTCATATTGTTGAAGGGTTAATGAAAGCTTTATCCATTTTAGATGAAGTGATTAAAACCATTCGTGGATCTCAAGACAAACGGGATGCTAAAAACAATTTAATACAGAAGTTCACATTTACTGAAACACAAGCTGAAGCAATTGTATCTCTTCAACTTTATCGTTTAACCAACACCGATATAACAGATTTAAGAAATGAAGAAGCTGAATTAAAAAATACAATCGCTGAATTGATGTCTATTTTAAATAATGAAACAAAATTAGCAAAAGTCATTCAAAAAGAGTTACAAGCAATACGTAAACAATTTGCAGAGCCTAGAAGATCAATTATTGAAGATCAAATCGAAGAAATTAAACTCACATTAGATGTATTAATACCAAGTGAAGAGGTAGTCGTGACTGTAACGAAAGATGGCTACGTGAAGCGCACAAGTTCTCGTTCTTACAGTGCTTCAAATGGGAAAGACTTTGCAATGAAAGATTCAGATTATCTATTATTTGAGTCAACGATGAATACACAACATCAATTATTACTGTTTACTAGTTTGGGTAACTATATTTATCAACCAGTTCATGAGCTACCAGATATACGCTGGAAGGACCTTGGTCAGCATATATCGAGTATCATTTCACTCGCTTCGAATGAAACAATTATAAAAGCGATTCCAATTGTTGATTTCACGGAAGATTTATATATTTTAGCTGTTTCAAAACAAGGTCAAATCAAACGATCAGTCCTTGCTGATTATCAAGTGCAACGTTATTCACGTGCATTAAACACGATGAATTTGAAAAAAGGTGACGAAGTTGTTTATATCAACTTAGTAACCCCTATGGATGATGTCTTTATTGTGACTCATAATGCCTATGCTGTTCGTTTTAATATGCAAGAGGTTCCAGTAACCGGTATTAAAACAGGTGGCGTAAAAGGAATTAACCTGAAAGATGGAGACGTCGTGGTGAATGCGGCAACCATCCCAGCTGAAGCATCAGGAGACATTTTCCTTGTCACACATCGTGGAGCAGTCAAGAAAATGTCACTTAAAGAATTCGAACCAGGATCACGTGCAAAACGGGGAATTGTGGTTTTGCGTGAGTTGAAATCAAATGCACACCGAGTAAGCGGCGTATATTATGTAGAAAATCAAAATCAAATCATTATTGAAACGACTAAAGGAGTTCGCGAATTAGTAGATACAAAACCGATTCGTGTATCAGATCGTTATTCAAATGGATCATTTATTATCGACACAGATAAAGATGGCGATGTAGTTCGCGTTTGGAAAGTAAATAAGCAAGAATCTTGAAAGGGTACAACTAGGGAGCTAAAGTAGCTCCCTTTGTTGTATATAGGAATAATTATGTGGAAAAATCGTAACGTATGGATTATTTTAGTTGGAGAGATGATTGCAGGGCTTGGGTTATGGACTGGAATCATTGGAAACTTGGAGTTCATGCAAGAACGTATTCCTTCAGATTTCTTGAAATCAGTTATTATGGCAATTGGATTATTAGCTGGAATCCTAGTTGGACCATTAGCCGGTAAAATCATTGATCAAACAAAGAAGAAGAACGTTTTATTAATTTCCGGATTTGGACGGATGGTAAGCGTTAGTTTTATGCTAATTGCTATTTGGACTGGTTCTATTTGGTGGATGGTTGCCTTTATGATTAGCATTCAACTTTCCGCTGCTTTTTATTTCCCGGCACTACAAGCAACCATTCCTTTGGTCGTGAAGGATGATCAATTATTACAAATGAATGGTTGGCATATGAATGTAGCCACAATGGCTCGAGTCCTTGGAACTGCGTTAGCTGGTGTAGCCTTGGTGTATTGGTCCCTTCAGTCACTTTATTTCATGTCCATCATTGCTTATGCAGGTTTGTTGATCTTCACATTCATGCTCCGGATTGAAGAGGAAGAGGGAAGAGAGGCTCAAGTAAAAGTCGCTGCACCTGGTAAAGGTGGATTCATGGAAGTGTTTCCAATCTTAAAATCTTATCCAGCTGTCATGATGACATTAGTTATGACATTAATTCCACTGCTCTTCATCGGATCATTTAACTTATTGGTCATAAACATAAGTGAGATGCAAGATTCATCTTCCATTAAAGGTGCAATTTATGCAGCGGAAGGTATTGCGTTTATGCTCGGAACGGTAGCTGTAAAATATATTGGCATGAAATGGAGAACAAGTACGATTTTATTCGTATTTGCCTTTATCATTGGTTTTGCAGAGTTAATTTTAATATTTGCTAATATTCCAGTGTTGTCAGTGGTTGCCTTTGCCGTATTTGGATTTTCAGTCGGTTGTTTTTTCCCAACAGCTATGACTATTTTTCAAAAACAGATGCCAAAAGCCTTTCATGGACGATTTTTCTCATTCCGAAATATGTTAGAACGAGTGATTTTCCAAGTTGTTTTATTAGCAACTGGGGCATTATTAGATTTAATCGGCTTACAATGGATGGTTGTCGTATTTGGTGTAATTAGTTTAAGCTTAACGACGATATTCTTGGTACAAATGAAACGTAGAGATATACATTTAGATGCAAATGATCGAACCGCTGAGATTTAAATCAGCGGTTTTTCTGTATTTTGGGAAAGTTTATTTAATGAAGAATTTAAAAGCTCATACCTTCATAATTACATTCATATACATAGAGGAATGCAAGGTAGGAGGTACAATGAGCATGGAAGAAACCATAAGCATACAGGAAATCTTTCAAACACTTCGAAAAAGATTGTTTTTGATATTTTCAATTACATTTTTAGTTGCTTCATTAAGTGGAGTTATTAGTTATTACTACATTACGCCAATTTATGAATCATCCACGCAACTGTTAATAAATCAAGAAAGTCCAGAACAAATGTATGGAGTTGGTGATATACAAACCAACTTACAATTAATAAATACATATAATGAAATAATTAAAAGTCCCGTAATTCTAGACTTGGTTATAGAAGAATTGGCTCTTGAAAAAATGACTTTAAAGGAATTGATCAATAAAATCTTAGTCAGTAGTAAAGGAGATTCACAAGTTGTGACGATTACTGTTCAAGATCCTGATCAGTTTATCGCTCGTGATATTGCAAATTCAACAGCAACTATATTTAAACGTGAAATTACTGAGTTAATGAACATTGATAACGTAAGCATTTTAGCAAAAGCCACTGCTAGTGATGACCAAATCCCTGTAAAACCTCAGGCTTTATTAAATGTAGCTATCGCAATGGTTCTCGGCTTAATGCTCGGGATAGGAATCGCATTTCTACTAGAGTATCTCGATAATACAATAAAATCTGACCAAGACATTGGACAACTTTTGTCTTTACCGGTAATAGGGTCGATATCTTCAATGGGGAAAAATGAGCAGAAGAAAATAAGAAAAATTAGTCAAAAACAGCAGAATAGTAACGGGGGTATTTAAATGGGTAAACGCAAGAATAAAAAGCCAATAGAGAAACTTCTCATTACAATTGAAAGTCCTAGATCCCCGATTTCGGAGCAATA
This sequence comes from Paenisporosarcina sp., assembly GCA_041605715.1. Taxonomy (GTDB): domain Bacteria; phylum Bacillota; class Bacilli; order Bacillales_A; family Planococcaceae; genus Paenisporosarcina. The sequence continues at coordinate 2,598 of JBFIXW010000004.1, read as the reverse complement.
CCGAACTTTACGAACAAACATTCAGTATGCTTCAGTTGATAAAGAATTAAAAACAATTTTGATTACTTCTCCAAATCCTGGTGAAGGAAAGTCAACGACAATTTCAAATTTAGCAATTGTGTTTGCTCAACAAGGAAAAAAAGTTTTACTAGTAGATACCGATCTTCGTAAACCAACAATTCACTACACTTTCCATTTACACAATACTGTAGGTTTAACAAATGTATTAATGAAACAATCCGTCCTCGGTGACGCTATTCAGCAAACTCCTATTACTGACTTATTTATATTAACGTGTGGAACAATCCCACCATACCCAGCCGAACTACTTGGATCTTCGATGATGTCACAATTAATTGAACGATTAAAGGTTGATTTTGATATTGTACTATTTGACACCCCACCTTTGCTAGCAGTAACAGATACGCAAATTTTAGCTAATAAATGTGATGCTTCAATATTATTAATAAAAAGTGGTTCGACTGAAAAAGATGGAGCAATTCGTGCTAAAGAGATACTGTTAAATTCAAGCAGTCGATTATTAGGCGCTGTCCTTAATAATAAGAAAATGAAGGCTTCACATTATCAAAGTAATTATTATTATGGTCAAACTTAGCGTTCATAGAAGATGGAGTAAATAATTAAAACATAAATTTTATTTTCAAATCTTTTCTTTTCCATTAATCAATTTTATTGGGAAAGCAAAGTCCATACCTTGTAAGTATACTAATTAAATACCAAAAGATTTGTCCATGTTAGTAATGATGACATATATATTTCAACTGTTGAATACAGTATAAAAGGTTATATTCAGTGAAATAAGTATTAATTACGTGAAATTTAATTGAATTAAAATAAGTGAATAAATCAAGTCAAAAGGATCATTTAATAAGGTGGTGACTACTTGATTGATATTCATTCACATATTACCTTTGGACTTGATGACGGTGCTCAATCATTAGAACAGAGTATGGAGATGGCAAGACAAGCGGTTTTTGAGGGGATAACTACTATAATAGCTACACCTCATCATAGGCATCCATTATATAATAATCCGAAATTAATAATTGAAAAAAATGTTTCTTTAATTAATGAAAGTTTGAAAGATGCAAAAATTCCATTAAAAGTTCTAAAAGGTCAAGAGATAAGAGTGTTTGGGGAATTAGTATCTGTAATAGAAACATTCGATGAACTTTTGACATTGGCTGAATCAAAATCGATTTTAATAGAATTTCCGTCTTATAGTATTCCTCATTATACTGAGAAGTTGTTTTATGATTTATTAGTGAAAGGATTTAACCCAATAATTGCACATCCAGAATTAAATGATGAAATTGTTAGGAATCCCGAAAAGTTGTATCAGTTAATTATAAACGGAGCATTTTCACAAGTAACTGCTGCCAGTGTTGCAGGAGTTTACGGAAGAAAAATTCAACATTTGAGTATTCAATTAATTGAGCATGAATTAACACATTTCATCGGCTCAGATGCTCACAATTTAACTAATCGAGGGTTTATATGGAGAGATGCTTGGAACATAGTAGAGAAAAAATTAGGTGTAGACTTTTCAAGAAACTTGCAAAAACATTCATTCGAACTTATTAATAATATGAATATTAGTAAGCAACAGCCTGAGCGAATACCAAGAAAAAAATTCTTTATTTAAATCCTACTAAAGAAAAGAGATTGGATGGCTCAATGTCGTTAAAAAAACGGAAGATATTACTTTTTGTTTTGGATTCTTTTATTGTGTGTTTCTCGATGTTTGCAAGTTATATTATTCTTTACCCGTATTTTAACGTTTTAACAGAAAAATTATTAATACTAAGTGTGATAACTATTTTTTTCGCCCATCATTTTTTCGCATGGCGTTATGGACTATATCGGAAGGTTTGGTCTTATGCGTCAATTGGTGAACTAATATCAATAGTTCGTGCAGTATCATACTCAATTATTTCAGTAATGCTTATGCAAGTAACTGTCAGTCAAGATATTTACATTCGAGTATTAGTCATCACTTGGATGGTTCATATTCTTTTTATTGGAGGTTCTCGTTTTTCCTGGCGTTTAGTGGTTGAAATGAAAAATATAAAATTAAGCTTGAGAACCAAACGTACATTAATAGTGGGCGCAGGCGCAGCAGGAACAATGGTGGTACGGCAATTATTAATCAATCAGGATAGGCAGTTACAACCAGTTGGATTTATAGATGATAATCTCTTTAAGCAAAATCTTGAAATTTATGGAGTGGAAGTATTAGGAAAAATAAATAATATACCCGAGATTGTTGCAAAAAAGAAAATCGAGTTAATTATTATTGCTATTCCTTCATTATCTAAACAAGAAATGACTGTTTTAACAAAGATTTGCGCTGGTACAAACGTGAAAACTCAAACAATACCTATGTTAGAAGATTTAATGACAGGTAAGGTATCAGTTAATGAAATCCAAGATGTTCGATTTGAAGACTTACTCGGGCGTGAAGAAGTCAAACTAGATATGCTCGCTATTGCCAATCAACTTACATATAAAAAAATTCTTATAACTGGTGCAGGTGGCTCCATTGGTTCAGAAATATGCAGACAAGTTGCGAGATTT